>NZ_FRBF01000009.1 GCF_900142545.1 Fibrobacter sp. UWT2
GTCTAGGACCCTCTGCCATTCCTCTTCTGTGTGTATTTTTGTCATGCAAACCTCTAAAGTTGTGTCCAACTTTTGGGGTTTACGTCACGCCTAGGGGCTCAGCCCCTAAGACCCCGATAAAACTCTACACCCTATATCGCGCCCTTTTCTCAGCGACGCAAAGTTCTTTTTGTTTGGTACGCTTTGCCTGGATAGGTGCGTCGAAAAAAGGCACTGCTAGGTGAAGGCGTAAGGCGCAAACCGTTGTCCTCCCCAACTTGAGGTGAAAATTGGGGGGGGGCGAAATTAAAGAAAAAAGGCAAAATATGCAAAAATAATCTCTAAAATAGTCCGTTTAAGCCGTATTTTTTATGTTAGGAATGAAAATTGATAAAATATGCAAAAATAATTCCTAGAAAGAGGACGTTCGGTATTATTTCTTGATGGAGCCGAAGAATTGACTAAAATTGACGAAATTTGTATAAAATCGGCAATTTTGCACTTTTTCGTGCGAAAAAGTGCGCTTTTGGTACGCTAATTCGGTTGGAAAAGTGCAGTTTGTTATTGACAATCCGGTCGGAAAAGTGTAGTTTTTGGATATGTTCAAGAGAAAAATCCTTAAAGAATTCGAAAATTGGAAGATTTCGGGGGGCAAAAAGAAGGCCCTGGTTGTCAAGGGAATGCGCCAAATCGGCAAGACATCCAGTGTCCTGGAATTCGCCCGCAGCAACTACGAGAGCGTCGTCTATATCAACTTTAAGGAAAATGAAAATGCGAAGAAGGTTTTCGAGGGAGACCTGAACGTCAATAGGATTACTATAGACCTTTCCGCGCTTTTTCCTAATGTGCATTTTGTCGAAAACAAGACCGTCATCATCTTCGATGAAATTCAGGAATGTGCAAACGCCCGCGCAAGCATCAAGCCTTTTATGGAAGACGGTCGCTACGATGTCATCTGTACTGGCTCCCTGCTTGGTATTAAGGGGTACAACCGTAAAAAGGGAAAAGGCGTCCCAACCGGTTTTGAAAGAATAATTTATATGAAACCCATGGATTTCGAGGAATTTCTGTGGGCGAAGGGTATCGGCGAAAATGTCATCAGTTACCTGAAGGAATGCTTCGCGAAAAAGGAACCCGTAAGCGAGGCGACGCATAACGCCATGCTCCGCTATTTCAAGGAATACCTTTGTGTAGGCGGGCTCCCTTATGTCGTTTCTCGATTTGTCGAGACGAACGACATGAACATCGTTTGGCAGGAACAGCAAGACATTCTTGAAGAATACAAGGACGACTTTGGCAAGCACCTTGACGAGAACGAAAACGAGGAAATCGACCGCACGCTTCTTGGCCGCATCAATCGCGTCTTTGATTCAATTCCCGCCCAACTTGCGAAGGAAAACAACAAATTTGTTTATTCGCAACTAGAAAAGAAGGGTCGTTCCGAAAATTACCAAACCGCAATCCAATGGCTCTACGACTGCGGCATCATTAACATCTGCTACAACCTGACCAACATCGCAGAACCCCTTGAAGGCTACAAGATCGAGAATACGTTTAAAATTTATGTGCAGGATTCCGGCCTGTTTGTCGCCATGCTGGAACGCGGCACCGCGGCCAAGATTCTAAGCGGAGATTTGGGATTCTATAAAGGAGCCATCTACGAGAACATCATCGCAGATTGTTTCTCTAAACAAGGCCGCAAGCTGTTCTACTTCCGCAAAGATACGGGGCTAGAAATTGACTTTGTAGAAAATGTCGGTGGCGAGCTCGCCATTATTGAAGTCAAGGCGACATCGGGACGTTCCAAGTCGGCAAAGACTGTTCTGAGTAATGACAACTATGCTGCCAAGGTTTGCTACAAGCTTTCCGAAAACAACATCGGTGTTGCAGGCAAAATGGTTACACTGCCGTACTACATGGCAATGTTTTTGGAGTGAAAAACTTTTTAGCATGAGCCAACTCGCATTGACTAGGGTAACGAACAAGAGAGATTTCTTGTCTTTCACATTCGTTTTGAATTCTCTTGTCCGCGCTTCCGTAAACAAGTAAAACACGAGGATCTTTCCTTTTTATTAATTCCATCGTTCCTGCAAATTGAACCATTTTGTAATCAGCATACCGTTGCGTTCCCTGGTTTCCGATAAACAGCATTGCATTTTGCGGGACATTTCGAAAACAAAAATGATACGACTTTTTGTCTCCAAAGCGCACATTGATTATGTTCGGAATATTGTTAGCCTCGAATAATTCTCGACTATGCTTATTCAAATTGTCAGAATCCTTTTGAACGTCTATATGGTCGCACCATCCGATACTTCTATCAAGTGTGAGACTTCCAGAAAATTTTTTGATATGTCCAAGATACGGCGAGAGACCATCTGTATAGGCTTTACAGAGTTCCTCTTCTTCGTAGTAATGGAGCCATGCGCCATAATCAGGATATGTAAGCGACATCGAAAAGGACTGAACACGTTTAGGAATTTCCTTTTCATCGAAGTCCTTGCCCCTATACAAAATTTCGTATGGGCTTGAATACTGTTCGTTCATTTTTACCTCTTGGAATATGAGTGTAAACTGCGGAACCTAAACGGGGTACCGCAATTTGCAGAGCAATATTGATTTGGCCTAAATTTCGCCCTTGGCTTTCTGTTCCTTAAACTTGTCGCGGGCAGCAATCCATTCGTCAATCAATCGTTTGAGTTCAGATGTCTCGACGGTGATTTCCGAAGAATCTCCCTCATTTGCGAAATTGTCGACGATTAGGGTTTCTTTGAGGCCAATATTCCAATAACACTCGTTGCCGGAGCACTCAATATGTCTTTTCTTCTTGGAAAGAACCTGTTCGATTTGCTCTAGGATAGTTTTGTAGAAATTCACAACCTCTCCAGTGAAGAAGTTCGTGAGTATTCCTGTTTCTTCTTCAAAGGCAAAGTATAGAAAGTCCTTTTTTCCTTCAAATTCAAGGTATTTAATTGCGTAATTGTAATTCATTAGTTTTCCTCCATAATCGGAAATGCACTTGAGATTTTTCCATTTGGGCTAATTCGCATTTTTATTTTCACACCTTCCTTTGAATATCCATAAAATATTTTACCAGAAGGATCTATTGCGCTTTTACCTTTGTACGCCTCGTTTATCGCATTCACGATATGTTGCGGTGACCAGTGTTCGGGGAAGAATGTTGACATTCCGCCCATTGTGCGTTTTCGGACTCCGTTGACCTTGACTTTACCTTGATATACTCCTTTGGTATCTGGGGATGATTTTGTCCCGGGAATAATTTGTCCTTCAGCATTCTTGATTACCTCGGTATGGTAACCCGTCGCCTCCAATCGTTTCTTCCCTTTGCCCGCAGAAGCGAGTTTGACCTCCCCATTAAATATATGTTTTATTAGGCCAGATTCAAAGTGTTCCGTCTGCTTTAGCCCTTCTAAATCACCCTTGAAGTATTTTAATGGTGAATTATTCGGGACCTCGGTCTGATAAAGTTCCGGACGATTCTGCTTTGCGAGTTCCTCTTCAGGAAAAAGCGTTGTTTGAATGTACTTTTGCGGGAGCTCGTTCAACAAATGCTGATACTCCTTTGGCAATTCCGGTAGTTTGTAAACAACCCCCGGCTGGGTTGAGGCTTTTTCACCCATGATTTTTTTCTCCGTGCCTTGCGGCGGAAAATGTGAAATCTTCATGATTCGCTGCCCGAAGGCAACAATCCAAAACCCATTAGACAGTCACAGCCTAATAGTTGATTGATTACTCTTTTAATTTCAGTTTATGTCGCTATTTTTGCTTTACACCTCCTTTTTTGTTATCGGAACATACGTGCCAAGAAAGCTGCCTGTTTTTTTGAGCGCCTTCCCAATACAATATTTAGTCGTCAAAACTTAAAATCAGCATTTTCAGTCTCATTATTTTTGTTTAGCCCCTTCACCCTGTAAACTACACGGAAGAATTCAACCCATTTGTATATTTTACACTCTTTAGACCTTTGTTAGGTCCTTTTTGACACAAGTTTTTTTTATGAATAAAAAGGCGTGGTGTCGAATGCACTTACTCAATCGAGGCTCTGGCAAGCCCATAACGCAATAAGCACAAACGACCCACGCCCAAAGGGGTGCGGCAAGAGTCTGTCCATTGCGTTATTTTTTGAAATCTGCCAGAATTTCGATCAATTAAACAAGGACTCTGTCAAAAGTCTATGTCAAATACAATTATCTAAAGTATTGATTGTCTCCTTAAGCTATTTCAGCATTTGTATAGCCATTACCCTTGCATCAATTTCCAACCTTCAGCAAGGTTGCCCTTTTCATCCTTGTAACGATATTTTTCGGCACTGTTGCAATACCACAGTTTATTTTCACGAACACACAAGCCGCCAACAAATTTTTCTGTGCCGGCAAGAGCATTCAAATCACGCAACTTTTTCGAAAGGGCTTCTGCGCGTCCTTCAGGATTGGCGGCAGTAAACCCACTCTTAGTATCAAAAATACCGATGCGGCCATCCAAAAATTTTACAATCCAGTCGGGATAGAAGAGCCGTTCTCGATTTTCGGTGGTGTTGAAATACTTGAGTGCGTAAAAATCCTTGCCGTCATCATTCTGCTTAAACCACCATTCTACTGTAACTAGGTTTTCAAGAAACTCGATAAAAGCGATTTCGTTATCGCGTCCTGAATATTCTGCTTTAAGTTTGAATGGACGAAGCATACTCTTCTTGCTAGCGTTATAATCAACATAATCGCTCGAATACGCATAAGATGTCTTGACCTTGAACGGCAAGGCTTCCTGCATTTCCTGTTTGCGACGTTCGGCAACAAACGCATCGCGAATGGGTCTGTAATCCTTGAGAGCCTGAGTAATAGCTTTGCGGAATACACTTGCAGAATTCTTGAATAAGTCCTTCAAGAAAATTTTGTAGCGACCGACATTATCAATGTTCGTCATTGAATAGCGTTCAAACCATTGGCGAAGAGCTTCTTTGAAGGGTCCCCAAGAACGAGCTATGTTGCCATATTTAGCATCGGGTTCGGTCTGTTCTTCCAAAATGTTGTAGCAAGCATTCATGAAGTTCTTTTCGACTTCATTGTCGCTCATCTCATGCTCTACATTCTTGCCTAAATCGTTGGTCCCTGCAAAAGTTGCATTCGCCAAGACTTCGGTTGAAAGTGTCTGAGACATATCTATGCCAAATTTTTCAAGAACGCCCTCTTGAGCAAACGGATTGTTATAAACATTTTCGTTAATTCCAAAATAGTTGTTCATCGACTTGACAAATGAACTCTGGAAACTACTTGCCTTACCAATATCACCATAGTCTGCACGGCTAATGAAATCGCTCTTCAAAAGTGGATCAACGATGAATGAAGACTGCTGTTTTTGAACGAGCGTTTCTGCAAAATCGCGGGTAGCCTCAGCGACAATTTCGGTAGCCTTATTTGCAACGCTCTCTCCGAAATGTTCCGTCAATATAGCCTTGACATTTCGAGTTGCCGTTTCAACAATTTGTTCTGTCTTTTGAATTTTTGATGCTGGAGAATCAATTTCGCCAAAAAGATTCAATTCGGGATGATTATCGGACAATATTCCCGGGTTTGTCGATAATTCAGGAGCAACCTGTTTAACAGCTTCTTTTAACGCAGCTTCAATTTTAGGCGCAACATCTGAAATAGGCTTATCTGAGCCATTTGCAACCAATTTATCAAACATAGAACTTTTCAGTTCTTGTAAGACATTGTGCGTTGCTTCTTGCGTAGCAAACCTTCCGAAGAGATGCGGTGCAAGATTTGTCACTTCTGTTTTAGGTTTATTTTCAACAGTATCGGGAATGTCGGAGATTTCATTTTTGCGGTAGTTCGTGTAAAGGAATCCTTCGCGAAGTTCGGGGAACGCCGTCAAATCAATTTTAGGAACAGGGTTGCGTAAAATTCTTCCGAGAGTCTGTGTTTTGAATGTTGGCGATTCTATTTCACGGAACATCACGATAACATGAGCTCGAGGGCAATCCCACCCCGTTCCAGCCGCATACTTGAAAAGTATAAAATCTACGGGACTATCGGCATCTGAAATATGCTCAAGATTTTCTTTCTTGTTGTCAAACCATTTGGCAATTTTATTTGCTGGAACTTCGCAATTTTCAGTCAAAAACCTTGTGACGAGCTCTTCCTTCGTTTCTACGCCTTGGTCCTTGAGTTTAGAGTCATCGTTTGGCAACTGAATTAGAACGAGCGGGTTGATATTTTGTCCGAGGCGAGTCCACTGCACTGCCAAAGATTCCCGTTTCTCCTTAGCGAGTCGCAGCAAGGCAAAATCCAAATCTTCACCTTCAATGGTTCTCAAATCTTCTTCTGTTTGCGAAATAATCTGTTCCTTGATAAGACCTGCAGCCACAACATCGGAGCGTTTGACTTCAACATAGCCTGCACGCAGATTTTGCACATCGCTAATGTTGGGGATTTTTTCAGGTGTCGCGGAAACATTCAATATGATTCGTGGATTAAGTGGCGTAATAACATCACGATAAGCCGATGCAGTCACGTTCTTGTGGCTTTCATCGATAATCATCACAATTTCGCGACCTTCTTTCTTTGTATTTTCCGCGATATCTTCAAAGTAGAATCCCTGTTCTTTTTGCAACTCAACTTCATCGGGGCGACGCAACAAACGTTTTTTTGCATCTTTTGCCACCAACTTTTGCCAATTCAAAAACAGGATATCGTCTTTATGCAAAACCCCTTCGGAAAAATCCGCAATGGTCAAGAGACTTCGCCCGATATTTGGGAAAAAGTAATCGTAAAACTTGTCGCGGCTTTGCATCGCAAGATCGTCTGAGAAAGTAATCCAAACGAAAGCGACATCGTCATTAAAAGCGGGATCATTCTGCAGTTCACGAACAAAATTTGACACCATGAAAGTCTTGCCAGAACCAGTCGGAGACTTGAATGTAATATCGAGATTATGGTCGCCTGTTTGCCAAAGTTTCTTGAATGTCTCTACGAGACCGTTCGTGCCGAGGACCGCGTTTTCTTGGAAAGGAAGCATCTGCATATTGTTACCCGTTCAAAGCCTTGTAGATTTCGAGAATCGGTTTGGGAATCGCCTTGATTTCGATGTTTTTCAAATCATCGAATTCGTTTTCAAAGAAGTCAGGAGAATTCCAGCTGAATACATAAACCGTAAATTTTGACTTTTTATCAGTAGCACGTAATTCATCGATTTTTGCAACAAAATCAGGAACTTTACCATAATCGCCATTATGGTAAATACAGGTATAGCGCTTTTTCTTTTCTGCATTATCAGAATAGATTTGCCAGAAGCCCTTTGCGGCCTTGGGGACCTTGATTGTTTCCAAGGTGTTTTCTGCTAGTGCGATAAGGCAACCTGCTTTTTCAGCAAGTTCCACCTTGTCTGCATCATTGGCATTTTTGCTCTGATGCTTGCCGACGAAGCCAGTCTTGTAGTATTTAAGAGAACCACCTAAACCATCGACGCTTTCCCCCTTTGCGTTTGTGTAGCCACACATTACACGACGATTACGCTCGTATGTAACATTTTCACAGATGTTGTTGTCGCCTTCTGACTGCTGAACAAGAATGCATTGGCGAATACCATCATCCTCTTTATTAAGATTGAGTGTGGCATGTAGAGTCGTGCCAGAGCCTGCGAAGAAGTCAAGAATGGTTATATTTTTCCGAATCGAGCTCATGCGAATAATTCTGTCTATCAAGTCTACAGGTTTGGGATAGCTAAAATCATCGTTTTGAAGAATTTCTTTTAGCAATGAAGCTCCTGTAGAATTATCAATATCATCTATCCAACTTGAATAGGGCTTTGTACTTTCTTCATTTGGATTATCATAGATCCTTTCATATGGAATCCATTCACCTTTTCTGTTTTTTTGTATTTCAACAAGTCCTTTATGAAAAGCATCTTCCATTGTACTTTTGCCCCATCGCCAGCGTCCTTCATTATCCGAATCAAGCATTGGATATATTTCCAAAGAATTCTTCGATTTAGATAGGCTAAACTCATTGGTAGAATTGTTGTAATAAATTGGATAAAATAAATTTGGACGATTTTCTCTTTTACTATTATCACCCCATTTCCGGAGTAATTGAGTTTTATAATGGAGCTTTTTAGATTCGTCAAATAAAGGGAAATTTTTTCCTTTAATCATTCTTCCTGATTCAAACTTATCTAACCTCTTTGCATATCCTTGAATATATTCGTGAACTATTGCATAGTATTTGCTATCCTGACGTCCACCAATTCCCTTTCGTGGGAAAGCCGTTAGTAAATTTCCTTCCCCAAATACTTTATCACACAACAACTTTAAATTCGCTTGTTCGTTATCATCAATACTGATGAAAATCACCCCCTTATCACTCAGCAAATTCTTTGCCAACTTCAAACGCTTTTCCATAAACGAAAGCCAATAGCTATGGCGAAGCGGATGTTCCTTAGGAACTTTTTGACCATCGGGAAATTCTGTCAAGAAACGTTTGTCCTTGTAAGTAAATCCATCCGAACCCGTGTTATACGGCGGATCAATGTAGATGACATCAATTTTGCCACGGTGAGTGTAATTCAAGCAAGTGAGTGCGTGGTAGTTGTCGCCTTCGATAATCACATGAGGAGGTTTTCCTGTCAACGGACCTTCCGCATCTACGGCCTTTTCGGCGACTTCTTCGAGAATTGGAATTTTGTCTTCGGAATCCTTGTCAAAGGCTTCAGGAACGTCCATCCAGTTGAGCCCATAGCGGACACTCTTGACCTGAGACTTCCAGCGTTCGACTTCTTTTTCCAATTCGCGGATGCGAATCTTGAGACCATCCAATGTTTCTGCCACGTGAACCTCACGGCTAAGGGTGCACGCCCTTATTTAGTGCTGTTCGCGTCACAGCTTTAAATAAAAAAGCGTGGCGTCGAATGCACTTACTGAAGTGGAGGCTCTGGAAAACCTATCTATAAATAAGCACAAACGACCCACGCCCATTGCTGGACGTGAGCGCTCGCCTTATTCTCAATAGATTTTGAAATTTTCCAGATTTCCACTTCGAGAATAAGAGCTAACTCTACGTTAAACTCGTGCCCTGCACCACGAGGTGCAGAGCTATGTCAATGGGAAATATAAATAATTGGAAGAGAAAAGGAGATGCCGAGTCAAACCCGGCATGACAATTTTAGGGGCTTTTTTTTCGTTGCCGCAATAAATAAGATATCCCTTGACGCTGACAATCTATTTGTATATATTGTAGCTGATATTCGATAATCCTCGTGACAGTCGACATAGACCTTCGGGTCCGTACGTGCATTCGCGGCGGGGCCCATCAACCTTCTTGATGGTTCTGTTGGATAGCTGGTAGGAACACGACCTACTCGAGTTCACTCGAAAGAGTGGCAAGTAACGCCGGGGAAAGCCCCCGCCAACAGAATCGCAAGATCATCCCATTCCGCGCAAGGCGTGGAAAATTTCAATACATAACAAGTAAGCAAGGGCATGTTGTGCGCTGTTTTTCGGCGTAATCGCAACGGCCAGCCAAATTGTCGCCCAATGGCGACGGTTTTAATAGCGAGGCAATTCGATGACTTTGGAAGAACTCAAAAAACTGATTTCTAAAGATGAAACGAAGAATATTGAACTGAAAAAATCTACCGGCGAACTCCGGGAGGGCATGCATACGGCATGCGCCTTCCTGAATTCCGATGGCGGCGTTCTCGTTTTCGGTGTCACGCCTTCCTTGAGTATTGTTGGGCAAATCGTTTCTGAATCTACCCGTCGCGATATCGCGCAAGCGTTAGCGGGAATAGAACCTGCGGTCACCCCTGTTATTGAATATGTAGACATTCCCGGCAAGGACAACCATCAAGTAATCGTACTGAGGTTCAATCCGTGGGTCTATGGGAATGACCCGTACACATTTCATGGAAGACCATACTATAGACTGGAAAGTGTCACTAAAGCAATGCCTAGGGATATGTTTGATGCTAGAATTCGGATCAACATGCCGCACAAATATTCGTGGGAAATGAGGGTGGCTGAGGGGTATTCTATAAAAGACCTTGATGTCAGCACAATTCGTGGCGTAGTCCGTCTCGGAGTCGAAGAAAAACGAATTCCGGTGGGGTCACTCAATGAGTCAATTAAAGTAATATTGAAAAAATGGAACCTGTTGGATGGCGACAATTTGCGGAACGCCGCTGTGTTTCTTTTTTCTAAGAGATTTTCGTATGATTATGAAATTCGAATGGCTCGTTTTAGAGGAATGGACAAAAATTACTTTATCGACAACCAGCAGGCTCATGGCAATTTCTTTGAACTGCTTGATGCGGGCATGTCGTTCTTTTTCAAGCATCTTTCTCTTAGCGGAGAAATCAAGGGGTTTAAAAGGGAAGAACACCTTGATGTTCCTGCAACGGCATTGCGCGAGGCACTGATTAACGCCCTTTGCCATAGGGATTATGACATTTACCAGTGCTCTATCGGCATTGCCATATATGACGACCGTATAGAAATTGAAAGCCCGGGCTTGTTACCCCGCGAATTAACTCCCAAAACTATTAAGCGGTCGCATAAGTCATATCCACGAAACGAGATTGCTGCGACGGTTCTCTATCAAATAACATACTTAGAAAAATGGGGCTCGGGAATAAAGCGCATAATGGATGCTTGCAAAGCTGAAGGTTCTCCACAACCCTTTTGGAGTGAAGAGGGTGGCTATACCGTGGTGACGTTCCCGATGAACAAACTGAACGGTAGGATTGTCACCCCAAATGAACCTCAAAATGTCACCCAAAATGTCACTCAAAATGTCACTCAAAATGACATTCCGAGAGCAGAAAAAGTGGAGCAGGTTGTTGTGGAAAATTCCATGATATCAAAGGATGATTTAGCTAAAAGGTTCAATGTTTCAAGTAAGACTATTTTGAGGGACCTCAAAAAGCTTGGCTATGCTTGGGAAGGTGCATCGAAAAATGGGCGTTGGGTAAAAAAGGAACCTACGTCCACAAACTTGTAATAAACATCGGGCTCGCATCGTCGGCTTTCTTGAAGCCGCAATGTTCGTAGAAGGAGAGTTCTTCGTTGTAGGCGACTACGACTACGCGCAGGTAATCCTTATAGATTTCCTTGACACGTTCCACGAGTTCCTTGCCGATGCTTTGGCCCTGGTATTCGGGGCGCACAAGCAGGTAATGCACGTAGGCGTTCATGATGCCGTCATCCATGGCGCAGATCATGCCGACGAGCTTTTCGCCGTCCCAGGCCGAGATGACGGTCTTGAAGTTTTTCATCGCGACTACGAGCTTGTCGGGGAAATGTCCCGAGGACCATTCGACGGAGAGGAAGAGGTCTTTTAAATCTTGTTCCGAGAAATCGTGGATGTCTTTGTATTCAATGGCCATGTTTTATTTTTCCCACCTGCGGTAAACGTTCGCGAGTATCGCACCCGAAATGTTGTGCCACACGGAGAATATGGCGCCGGGGACGGTCGCCATCGCAAGGCCCGAGAACGCGGTCGCAGCAAGGCTTGTAGCGAGTCCGGAATTCTGCATGCCGATTTCGATGGAAAGCGCCTTCGTCTTGGGGGTCGAGAATTTCAGCAACTTTCCGAGGCCAAAACCGCAGCCGTAGCCGAGCAGGTTGTGGAGAATCACCACGGCAAACACGATAGCGCCCGTGGAGAGAATCTTCGATGCATTGTGCGAGACGACTGCGGCTACAATCATCGCAATCGCAATCACCGAGACGAGCGGTAGCACCTTCACGGCGCGGGCAGTCCATTTGCCGAAGAACTTGTTGATAACAAACCCGAGCGCAATCGGCACGATGACGACCTTCACGATAGAAAGGAACATCGCCATCACGTCCACGTTTACGGTGGTGCGCAAAAGCAGATAGGTGATTGTCGGCGTCAATACGGGTGCGAGCAGCGTATTCACGCTCGTCATGCCCACGGAAAGCGCCACGTCGCCTTTCGATAGGTATGTAATCACGTTGCTGGAAGTCCCGCCGGGACAGGTGCCTACGAGAACCACGCCCGCCATGAGGGCGGCATCGAGCCCGAACGCCTTGGAAAGTGCAAACGCGAGTGCCGGCATCACGATAAACTGTGCCGCACATCCGATAGTAATTTCCTTCGGACGTGCAAATACAAGTGCAAAATCGGTCAGCTTGAGTGTAAGCCCCATGCCGAACATCACGACCATCAGCAGGTAATTCACCCACGAGAGTTCAATCCAGAGTGTCGATTTCGGGACGAACAACGAGAGCGCCGCGATGGCCAAAACGACAACCGCCATCCACTTGCCCACAAATTCACTGATCTTTTCAAGAAAATGCATTTTACAACCTTCTTAAATCAACGAAAAAGATAATCTATTTTCTAGCCGGTGACCTAAATCTCGATGCTTTCTTCGTCGCTAGTGATGAATGCCTTCAGGCGTTCAATGGTACGGTCGAAATCGTTCTTGATGGAGCATTCCCACACAGTGGCGACGCGGTAGCCTTGTAGCGAAAGCTTCCAGTTTGTCTTGACGTCACGCACGACATTGTTCGTGAACTTTTCGTTCCAGAATTCGGGATTGCTTTTGGGGCGGCTTGTGAACTTGCAGCCGTGTTGGTGCCAGAAACAGCCGTTTATAAAAATGACCACGCCATGCTTAAGAATATACAGGTCTGGCGTGCCTGGCAAATCGCGGCGGTGGAGCCTATAGCGCAGCCCCGCTTTAAAAAGCGCTCGGCGTACTAAAATTTCTGGTTTCGTATCTACGGAATGAACCGCCTGCATCATCTGCGAGCGGTTCATTGGAAGACGTTTTTTCTGGCGACGTTTCATTTGAGTAAATGTCGCTGTCAGTTTGTCAGATTGTTATCCGAAAATCTTAGCGCAGAGTTCCGGTGCAAACTTGGAGAGGTAGCCCTGAATCAGGAGGATCGAAACGAGTGCCGGCAAAATCCACTTGAAGTAGATTCTGAATGCGGCGTTGTACGGAATCTTGTAACCCTTACCGGCGTTCATTTCGGTAAAGAACTTTTCCTGACCCCAACCGTAGCGGCTAGAGCAGAAGATGGCGATGAACATGCCACCTGCCGGGAGCATGGTGTTGCTCACGATAAAGTCTTCGAGGTCCAGAACGCAGCTGCCGGGGCCGAAGGGTTCAAAGCTCGAAAGCATGTTGAAGCCGAGAGCGCAGGGAAGCGAAAGCAGGAATACGATCAGAATGTTCCAGTAGGCGACCTTGCGACGCTTGAATCCCTTGAGGTCCATCCAGAAAGAAACCAGGTTTTCGAAAACGGCAATCAAGGTGGACATGGCCGCAAACGACATGAACAGGAAGAATGCGGCTCCGAAGAATCTACCGGCAGGCATCATGGCGAACACGTTGGAAAGCGTCACGAAAATGAGGCCCGGGCCCTGACCAGGAGACTGGTTGAAGGCAAAGCAGCTAGGAATCACGATAATACCTGCGACCAAAGCGACGACGGTATCCAGAATGCAGACGCTCGTGGCTTCTTTGGCCAAGGAATGATTCTTTCCGATGTAGCTACCGAAAATGGCCATGCTACCGATACCGAGGCTCAAGGTAAAGAAGGCGTGTGCAAAGGCGGCAAAGATAGCCTCGCCCAGACCCTTGCCCGATTGCGTAAGGCGTTCCAAGGACGGCAACAGGTAGAATTCTAGGCCAGCCGTAGAACCGGGGAGCGTCACGGCGCGAATTGCAAGGATTACCATAATGACAAGCAAACAAATCATCATGGTCTTGGTGATGCGTTCCACACCCTTCTGGAGGCCAAGCGACACAATAAAGAGGCCGATGACAATGGCAACCGTCATCCAGAAAATCATGAGGCCCGGGTTTCCGAGCATTTCGCCGAAACCGGCCGCAATCTCATCAGGAGTGCCCAAGAGGAACTTGGGATCGGTCACCATCTTGTAGAAGTAATAGAACATCCATCCGGTCACCACCGAGTAGAAGGCCATCAATATGTAGTTGGCCGAAATCAGCGGGAACTTGGCCCAATGCCACTTGGTACCCGGTTTTTCCAGGTTGTCGAATGCGCGAGCGATACCGCTCTTACCGCCACGACCCAAGGCAAGTTCTGCCATTAAAATGGGCAGGCCCAGGAAAAGCAGGAAGCCGAGGTACGGGAGCACAAAGGCCGCTCCACCGTACTGACCAGCAATGTAAGGGAAGCGCCACACGTTGCCCAGGCCAATGGCGCAACCGGCGGCAATGAGGATAAATCCGAGTCTTGATTTAAAGGTTTCGCGTTCCATAATGAAGAAAAATAGTTTATTTCACGATTCCGACATCAGAAAGCTTCACAAATCCGCGTATTTTTTCGCCCAAACGGATTTCGGCAAAGTTGTCCTGTTCCGAAAGCACTTCGAACGTGGTGCCTTCAGAAAGCGTGTTCAGCGTTTGCGACTTGTTGTTCGGGGCGCTTGTCACGTCGGCATCTTTGGCGGTTACGACGCCTTCGATGTTGGTCTCGGCGACAAAAATCTTGTAGCCGGCACTCATCGCGATAATGCAGAAAACTGCCGACAGCGCGAACATGGCGCCAATCAGTACATTCTTAGTGCGACCGCTGCGGCTGATTCGCCTTGCGATGGCGGCAAGTGCAATTGCCCAGAAGATTCCAAGCAACACCCACATTTGAGTCCTTAAAGAAAGCGCGTGGTGGGCTTTGAACAGGCCGGAGAGAAGCGGGTTCTCTTCGCCGTCTTCTTCCACCTTGTCGCGGGTCATGGCCTGCGCGTACTTGAGGTTGTGAATGATGTCGTCGTTGTTGGGGGCGAGGCGGAGGGCCGACTTGTAATAATAAATGGCAAAGCCGATCTTGCCTTCCCTAAAGTAGGCATTGCCCAAGTTGTAGTAAAGGTCCGAATTTTCGGTGCCGTTGTCAACGCAAGTACGCCATTCGTCAATGGCTCGCTCGAACTCACCTTCGTTATAATAGACGACGCCGGATTCAATACCGTTGCAATGATCTGCCGCAAAACAGGCTGTCGCTAAAGCGACCATCATGGCGAAAAAGATAAATACTTTCAGTTTCATATTATACCTTCAATCCTTCGCACAATTTTTCGACATCTTTCAACATTTGTTCCTGTTCGTCCTTAGTCGGATTTACCGGGGTAAATCGGGCGAAAGCACACTTTTCAAGCCAGCTGTCAATGGCGGTAATCGTTTCGTCCTTGATGCCAAGCTTTGCAAGTTCCTCCTTCATCTGCGGGCGAGTCATGCCCTTGAATTCCAGATTGGTCTTGTCGCTTAGGTAATCGATGAGGCCGTTTTCGAGGGCTGCATAAAGCGCCTTGGCGTCGCCCTTCTTTAAGGCTTCGCGGGCGTTTGCAAATCGGACCTTGAGCATCTTGTCGGCCTTGCCCTTACGCACCAGAGCGGCGTCACTGTTGTGCTTGCGGCGGCTGCGCACGGCGAAGGTGACAATCAGGTAGAACGGAATCGCGGCGGCGAAAATCACCCAGTAAAGAATGCTCTTGTAAGGGGCGGTGTTGTTTGCGGCGTCGCGGACCTTGTGAATAAAGCGGATGTCGCTACCGAGCGATTCAATTTCTTGCTTCTGCACGGCGGCGGGGCCTTGAGCAACCGGAGCCTGGAAGATGGCTTCGGCGGCGGCTTCGCCCTTTTCTACGACGACGTTCCAGGGGCCGGCCTTGGCAGTTTCGTAAGTCTTTTTGTTCGGGTTGAACCAAGAGTAAGTGATTTCGGGAATGGTGAATTCGCCCTTCTTTTTGGGGTACAGGAACACGCGAATGTTCTTGGTGGTAATCACCTTGTTCCCGGTAATCTTCTTGTTGATTTCGTTTTCAGGCGGTACCGAACGGAACTCGCCGAAGTCGGGGAGCTTGGGGTCGGTAATGGATCCCGGCAGACCGTCGCCCTTGATGTTGATGGTGAGGGTCATGGCTTCGCCGACCTTGAGGTTGGTGCGGTCGAAGTCCGCGCTAAAGCTATAGTTACCGACCATGCCGCTGAAGTCGGCAGGCTTGCCTTCGGTGGGGAGCGGCTTTACAGTAATATTAATAGTGGGGGTCTGCGTCTCGGTTTCAACAGATTCTTGCTTGACACTTCTGCTAGAGAAAGTCATACCGCCCATTTGCTTGTTTTCTTCGACAACCTTGGGCTCGCCGCGTTTGGTGTACTTGAACTTGAACGGAGGAATTTGCATGTTGCCGCTTTTGGTGGCGCTGAGCCAAGCGAACTTGGCGCTGGCCTGCATTTCGCGGCGGGTTCCTTCGACGGGTTCGAATTTCATGTTGGCGAGGTCGCTGCGGTGCACGATGAAGTCGTCACCGGTGTTCATGTCGGTTGCCTGCAGACCACCTTCGAAGTGCTCGTAGGTGTGGAAACCCAAGGTAACGCTGAACTGTTCGCCTTCATAGACGGATTTTTTGCTCGGCGTGAGGCTGACGGCAAGGGCGTCGTCGGTGTAGGCACGCTGAATCGTAATTGGAATATCGCCCGTGAGGTTACGCTTTTGACCATCAATGGTCATGAAAATCTGACCTACGCTAAAGCGACCTGTCTTTTTCGGGGCTTTCAGGTTGAAGGTGTAGACGCGGGCCTTGTAACCGCCACGGTTACGACCTCCGCCAAAGAAAGAATTGAACATATCCTCGATATCGGGGCGAATTACCTGGTCGGCACTGTCCAATCCTGCAAGGGAAAATCCATTTGCCGTTTCGATAAGCAAATCGCTGCGGTTTTCGGGAAGTTCGTTTAAAGGAAATACAAGCTGAAGCCCAAAGGTCTTGCCCGATTCGATGCGTTCCCGATCCACTTGCAGGGACGGCCGTGCAGATGCGCACAGGGCAGCGGCTAGGCAGAATAAAATAATTCGTTTCATACCCCAAATTTACCAATTTCTGCAGAAAATGACCACGGCGGGGTAGGGCTTCATGAGCCTGCTTCGGACTTGATCCGGGGCAACTGCCCAGGAAGTGAAATTTTTCGAAAAAAGTCGCTGAATATATACTTTTTCCCCTTGACGCGTTAGTAAATTTTTGTTAAATTTGGCGCGCTGTTAAAAAATGGCGATAAAACGTCAAAATTAAAGGATGGAAGGATAATATGTACTGCATTCTCGCTGCCCTGCTGGTCAAGAGCTTCAAGAAGTACGCCAAGCGCGCATAATTCGCCGCCTGGCTATTTTTTTTAGATTTCTCTCTCTGGTGATTACCGGTTTAGCTGAACAGGCTGATCGGTATTTTTTTTATGCCTTAATCAAAGTTAAGACTACGGCGGTAGGGGGTAAAACCGGCGTTTTTGATGAAATTTTCGGCTTGTTCGATGGTCGTGAGGCCGTGATTCTGGAGCACGTTTTCTTCGATGACGATGCTATTGATGTCGTCGGCGCCGCAGTGCAGCCCGAGTTCACCCAAAGAAAGCCCCATGCCGAGGAGCGAAACTTCGATATGCGGGATATTGTCGAGGTACAGGCGCGAAAGTGCCAGGAGCTTGAGGTATTCGTCGCCGCGTACGTGGCGGATCGGGAACTTGTCGGTCTGCGGCTGGAAAGTCCACACCACAAAGCTCTTGAATCCGTGTGCGATGTCTTGCGTCTTGCGCACGTATTCCAGGTGCTCGATGATTTCTTCGGGCGTTTCGACGCTTCCGAAAACGATGTTTGCGCTGCCGGGGAGCCCTTTCTTGTGGCAGGCGGCAAGCGTGTCGCACCAGACTTGGGCGGGCAGCTTTTTCGGGCTCAGGATTTGACGCATACGGTCGGAGAGTATCTCGGCGCCGGCACCCGGCACAGAACTCAGGCCCGCCTCTTTAAGAATATCTAGCAGCTCGTCGAGCGTGATTCCGTTGAATACGGCAATGCGCACGAGTTCCACCGGCGAAAATCCGCGAACCTTCACGCCGAGTTCTTGCGTGAGCATTTTCAGCACGTCGGTATAATAGCTGAGCGGAATGTTTTGGTTCACGCCACCTTGCAAAAAAATCTGGTCGGCGCCTTTGGCCTTGGCCTCCAGCGTCTTCTGGCGGATTTCGTCCAAATTAAGCACGTAGGCTTCGGGACTGTGCGCGGGCCTGCAAAAACTACAGAAACTGCAAGTGATCTCGCAAACATTCGTGTAGTTGATGATGCGGAAAGCCGTATAGCCCACCTTGTTGCCCGGATTGATCCGGTGGCGTACGGTATTGGCTGCCTGGGCGACCTCGGTCCACGGGGCGTTCTTCAAAATGTCCAGCGCCTCGGCCGGAGAAAGGCGAACGCCATCCACAGATTTTTGCAACAACGGATTCATTGGCCTGAAAATAGCTTTTTTTACGTTTGAAGCGTGCCAAAATGCCCCCGATAATTGTATTTTTCTTTCGGTACCGAACGATACCTTTAAAAATGCACAAATTGCAAAAAAAGGTGAATACTATGCAAGTTGATTTGAACACTGTCGATTGGAAGACGCTCCCCTTCGGTTATTATGACACCGATTACAATGTACGCTGCTACTACCGCAATGGTCAGTGGGGCAAGATCGAACTGTCTTCTTCCAAGGACATTAGCATCCACATGGCCGCTACTTGCTTGCATTACGGCCAGGAAGGTTTTGAAGGCCTCAAGGCTTACACGGGCAAGGACGGCAAGGTCCGTATTTTCCGCGTCGACGAAAACGCCAAGCGCATGCAGAACACTGCTAACCGCGTACTCATGGCTGTTCCGCCTGTTGAATTGTTCCGCGAAATGGTCCACACTGTGGTGAAGGCCAACAAGCGCTTTGTGCCGCCGTATGGCTACGGTGCAACGCTTTACATCCGTCCGCTCCTCATCGGTATGAGCCCGGAAGTCGGTGTGAAGCCCGCTGACGAATACCTGCTCATGATGTTCGTGACTCCGGTGGGTCCGTACTTCAAGGACGGTTTCAAGCCCGTGGACATGATGATTAGCCGCAACTTCGACCGCGCCGCTCCTCAGGGTACGGGTACGGTGAAGGTCGGCGGTAACTACGCTGCCAGCTTGCTCTCCCTTGCAGAAGCCAAGAAGCTCGGCTACTCCAGCACCATTTACCTGGACGCAAAGGAAAAGAAGTACATCGACGAATGCGGTCCGGCAAACTTCTTCGGCATCAAGGGCAAGACCTACGTGACCCCGAAGTCCGAATCCATTCTGCCGTCTATCACCAACAAGAGCTTGCAGCAGTTGGCTGAATACCTCGGCTACACTGTGGAACGCCGCCAGGTTCCGTTCGAAGAACTCGCTGAATTCTCCGAAACTGCCGAATGCGGTACCGCCGCCGTGATTACCCCGATCAAGAAGATCGTGGATCCGGTTGCCGGCAAGGAATTCACCTACGGTGACGGCAAGAATCCGGGCCCGGTCTGCACGGAACTCTTCACGAAGTACACGGCTATCCAGTTCGGTGAAGCGGAAGACCCGTTCGGCTGGACTGAAGTCGTAGACCTATAAAAAATGGTGCTCGCAAACGATGTTTGCGAGCGGCTACACAAACTTTGTTTGTGTAGCATAATATCGTAGATTTTCCCGCGGAGAAATTCGCGGGATTTTTTATTTTGACGGTTGAAAAAACTGGATAATTAATAGTGGAATGAGTAATGAAAATGATTAAGGAAATCGGTTTAGTGTGTGTGGTCACGTTTGTGATGTTCGCACTTTTGGCTTGCAATGATTCGGCGTCCAGTTGTGATTCTTCGATTTATGTGGATCCATTGACTGTTGTTAAGAGTTTCATGACCGATGAACGAGATGGCCAGACTTATAAGACTGTTACTATAGGCACGCAGACATGGATGGCAGAGAATTTGAACTTAGAAACGGACTACAGCTACTGCTACAATGATTCTGCTGAATATTGCGACAAATATGGTCGCTTTTACACTTGGGCTGCCGCGATGGACAGCGTGGGCACATGGTCTACGAATGGCAAGGGCTGCGGCTACGGCAATGTTTGTTCAGCGACATATCCTGTGCGTGGAGTATGCCCCGAGGGTTGGCATCTGCCCAGTCATGAAGATTGGTGGATCCTGTTAAGAGCGGTGGGGACTGATGGTGGTTATGTCGGTTTAACATCTGGCAAGGCTCTCAAGTCCAAGACAGGATGGAACGATAATGGCAACGGGGATGACGCTTTCGGGTTTGCTGCGTTGCCTGCCGGCCATAGGGGGGTCCGTGACGGCTTCCATTGGATTGGCGAATCCGCGCGCTTCTGGAGCTCTTCGGGGGGCGATACATATGCATACTATGTGTATATGAATATGGATGGTGATATTGCGAACCTGGATAATCTCAGTCCAAAGTTCGGTTATTCAGTCCGTTGCATCAAGGACTCCGAATAGGTTCGGGGTGCGCTCGTTTAGCCGAGTCGTTCCTTAAGGCGCGTGTAGCGGCGGGTGCTGCGGTTATTGCGGACTGCCTGGTGGAAGGCACCGGGGGCAGAGAGAATCCACGAGTGGCCTTTGGCGCGGGTGATGGCGGTGTAGATTAAGTTGCGTTGCAGCATCACGTAGTGGCTGGAATCGAGAATCACGATGACGGCGGGGTATTCGCTGCCCTGGCTTTTGTGAATGGTGCAGGCGTAGGCGAGTTGCAGTTCGTCGAGTTCGTCATCTTGGTAGGTGATAAGCTTGTCGTCGAAGAAGACGGCGATTTTTCGCTTTTCCTTGTAGATGCTGTAGACGATTCCGACGTCGCCGTTGAACACGTTCTTGTCGTAGTTGTTCTTGATTTGCATGACGCGGTCGCCCACGCTCCAGCCGATGCCGACCATCTTGTGGCGAGGAACGCCTGGATTCAGCAGGTCTTGCAGGAACGGGTTCAGCTCGATGATGCCGAGGGGGCCCTTGCGCATCGGGACAAGAATCTGCAAGTCGGTTTTGAGATCGATATCGATTTTGCTGCGGACGCCCGTCGCGATCAGTTGCTGTAAGTGGAGCTTGGCCTCTTCGGGTGTCTCGAACGGAACGAAGTGAAAGTTCGGGCCTTCGATCGGGGCGGGCGTGATTCCCTGATTGATGCGTGCGGCTTTGTCGGCGATGTCGTTGCCGCCGGATTGCCTAAAGATGTGCTGCAGGCGGACGCTTGGAATGCGCGGACATTGCAGCAGATCGTTGAGAACGTTGCCGGGGCCTACGCTCGGAAGCTGATCGGCGTCGCCTACGAATACGATGCGGGCTGTTTCAGGAACGGCGTCCAACAGCGAGGCCGCCAGCCAGGTGTCCACCATACTGAATTCGTCGACAATCAGCAGGTTGCAATCGAGCTTGTTGAACTCGTTCTTGTTGAATTTCTTGGTGACGGGGTCGACTTCGAGCAGGCGGTGGATGGTGTAGGCCTTATCGCCGCAGCAGTCGCCCATGCGCTTTGCGGCGCGGCCCGTAGGGGCGGCGAGCAGAATGTTTTCGCCCATTTTGCGGGCAAGGTGCAGGATCCCCTTGAGGATCGTCGTTTTGCCAGTGCCTGGGCCGCCAGTGATGATGCAGATCTTGTGCGCGGTGGCAAGGCGAATCGCCTCACGTTGCACTGGGTGAAAGCTGAATTTGTGTTCGCGTTCCCAGTCGACGAGTTCGCGCTCGAAACCGTAAGTGGGCAATTCGTTTTCGTTGAGTCTGCGCTTGATGATTTCGGCGATTTTTTGTTCCGCGTTATCGAGCGGCGGGAAAAAGCAATCGTCGCCGTGGCGCTTGATGCGGCCCGCTTCGCAAATTCGCTTGAACTGCTCCAGCAGATTCTGGATGGCGTCATCATCGGTGACGTCGATGCGGAGATTCTTGAGCGTGCGGCCGATTAAATCGTTGCTTGGTAAATAGCAGTGGCCGTCCGAAAGCGATGCCTCTTGCAGTGAGTAAAGAAGTGCTTCTTGCAGGCGCATGGGGCTGTCTTTCGGAATGCCGACCTTCATGGCAATTTCGTCGGCTTTCAAGAATCCGATTCCCCAGATTTCTTCGCAAAGAATGTAGGGATTCTCGCGAATCTTGCTGATGGTGTCTTGCCCGAATTTCATCCACAGCTTCTTGGCGACAGAACCTGTGATGTCGTGATTGTACAGGAACAATAGCGTTTCGCGGCTGTGGCGGTTCTCTTGCCAGCTGGCGAGGAACTGCTCTACCTTGGCGGCCGAAAGTCCCTTGATTTTCTTCGCACGGAAACGGTCGGGCTCATAGTCGAGAATGTCGCGCAGCTCGTCGCCAAAGGCGTCGACGATGGCTTGGGCTGTCTTGGGGCCGATTCCCGGGAAAAGTCCGCTGCCGAGGTAGGCTGCTAAATTGTTGTTTTGCGTTTCGACGATTTCAAAGTGTATGGCTTTGAATTGTTCGCCGAATTTGGGGTGACGCCCCCATTCGCCTTCAAAACGCAGGTTCTCGCCTACGGAAAGTTCGGGTAAGGTTCCCGTAACGACGACCACCTTCTTGGTGCTACTATCAATAATCCGCAGGACGGTGAATCCGTTCTGCGGACTGTGAAAGGTAATCGATTTGACGGTTCCTTCGAGAATCACGCGAATTATCGTGCCTTGGGGACTTTACCTTCGTCTAGATCCGGATTCCAGCGGTCGGGATCAAAACCTTCCATCTTGGTAAGCGTCTTGCCGCGAGTGCAAAGCAGGAATCCGAGAATGGCAGCATCGTGCAGGGCAATCACAAGGGCGGTCTTGTAGTCGAGACCGAAACCGAGCGGAGCGCCCTTCAGGTTTTCGGGGCTGACCCACAGGATGTAATCGCTGGTAATGAAGGTCATGAACATGCACGGAATAAGTGCAATCCAGAAGTTCTTCTTTTTGCTGCGCAGGTAAACCGTGGCCACGCAAAGGCTGCACACGGCCATGAGCTGGTTGCTCCAGCTAAAGTAATTCCACAGGATGTTGAAGCCTTCAGGGTTCAGGTTGCTCCAGAAAATGATGGCTGCGCAGATGGCGAACATCGGCACGGTAAGGAGCAAGCGGTTACGCACGGAGGTCTGTTCCATTCCGGTGAGTTCGGCAATCGTAAGGCGGAGGCTGCGGAGGCTCGTATCACCGCTAGTAATAGCAAGAACGATCACGCCTACGACAACGAGAATCGAAATCGGAGCCCAAGGAATCACGGTAGAAACAAGAATGCTCAATACCTTCACGCCCGAAGCGCCGGTCAAGAGTTCCGGCATCTGGTGGTAAATGAACATGCCGCCGGCGGCCCAAATCATACCAATCAGGCCTTCGATAATCATCATGCCGTAGAAAGTCTGGCGACCGGTCTTTTCGGTAACTTCAGTGCGGGCGACGAGCGGGCTTTGCGTGCTGTGGAAGCCGCTAATGATACCGCAAGCAATGGTTACAAAGAGCATCGGGATAATCGGCTGTCCGGCCGGATGCTTGTGGAAGTTGCTCATGATGTCGTTGAAGCAGAAGTTATCGAGAACGTTCAGGTTCGGGATGATTCCCACGAAAATGGCGAGAGAGGCAAGAATCAGGAGCGCGCCGAAAATCGGGTAGATGCGGCCGATAATCTTGTCAATGGGGAAGAAGGTGCTGGCAAAGTAATAGGCGAAAATGCAGGCGACTGCGACCCAGAACAAGGTGGGAGACACGTGGCTACCGACGAGAATCGGTGTGTTTACGAGGGCGGCCGGAGTCGTGGTGAAGACGGCTCCCACCAAAATCAGGGCAACCGAGATAAGCGTCATCACTATCTTTGCCGGACCCTTGCCCAGGAACTTGCGGGAAAGTGCCGGAACATTGTAGCCGTTGTTGCGCATGCTGATCATGCCACTAAAGTAGTCGTGCACGGCGCCGCCAAGCACGTTACCGATAGGCAGCAAAATAAAGACGATGGCGCCGAACTTGATGCCGAGAATCACGCCAATCACAGGACCGATACCTGCAATGTTCAAAAGCTGGATGAGGACGTTTTTCCAGTGTGCCATGGGAACACGGTCAACGCCATCCGGGTTTTCGAGGGCGGGTGTCTTGCGGTCGTCGGGGCCGAAGACACGTTCAACGAATTTTCCGTAAGTGAAGTATCCGCCGACAAGAATCGCGATACCAATCAGGAATGTAATCATGTTATGCCTTCTTTTTAAGGTTTGTTTTTAATTTTAAAAATCTTCTTCAGCTGCAGGGGCTTCCGCTTCTTCTACTGTGGGTGCTTCCGGTGCATCTACAGGTTCTTCTGCGGGAACTTCGGTGGCATTTGCCTCGCTGGATTCTTCTGCCGGAGCCTCGGCTTTTTCGGACTCGGTTTTCTCGTTTGCACCACGGACGTAACCCTTGTCTTTAGCGATTTCGTCGGGAGTCTTGTCTTTGCCGAATTGCTGTCTAAAGTAGAGTACGTTAGTCGTGAAGCTGGACTTGCCTGCGTAATCGTAACCGAGAACCGGGTGCAGCGAACTAATCTGCAGAGCAATTGCAATGCCGAAACGGAATCCGTTGTTACCCTTGACGGTAATGTCGGGGTAGATTTCGTTCTTTCTGAAAATGTCGTAAGGGTCTTGTTGGTAGAGCTCGCCGTAAGACATCATTTCGGCGCTCTGGTAGCCAAGCGACATCATGACTTCGAAGAAGTTGACGGGCTTGTAACCGAAAACGAACGAAAAATTGTGAGTGGAAATATCAAGACCCAGCTTGCCGTCGAATTCGTCGGGGCGGTAGCCGATGGTGCTGGAGTTGTAACCGTAAACAATGCTCACGTCAAACGGTTGTGCAGCCTTGGGGAGCATGTACTGGAAAAAGTGACCGAAACTGTACTGGAATCCGATACCGAACAGGCTGAACTTGCGAAGTTCGCTGATGGAAGGCAGGTACATCATGCGGAGTACGGCTCTGAAGTGGTAGAAGCTTGCGCCCATCTGCAGGTAGGGATAGGTGAATACGCCGAGGCCATTCAGGGTCTTGTTACCGTAAATGGTGTCGGAGGGAGCTTCCGGATTGCCGTGGTCGCCAAAAATGGTCGGCTTGCCGCCATCGTAGCTTCTGTCGTCATCGCCAATGGGGATGAGTGAAATGGGGAGACCCGCTTCAAAGGTGAAGCTTTGAGGAACCGAGGCGCTCACATACCAGTTGCTGTTGAGAACGTTGCCCAGGTTGTCGATGATGGGCTTGACGTAACCGGAACGATTGCCAAGTTGGCTATCGAACGCGGACATGGATTCGTATTCAGTGGCCCAGCCGCCTTCTTCCATAGCGGATACTGCGGCGGCCCCCATTAAAAATGCTGCTAGAAATAACTTTTTCATACCGCGCCAAATATAGAAAAAGCGCCTTTGATGCTTGTAAATAAGGCGGGGGAACTGCCCTAAATTAGAATTGGTATTGCACCGAAACCGTGGCCAGAACGAATGACTGCCACAGGTAGGGATCAAGATCGTTGGTTTCTACGCGAGAACAGTGGACGTTCTTGAACCATGCTTCATAAATCTTGATGGCGGGAACCATGGAAATGTTGTCGGTAATATAGTAATGGATATTTGCTATAAAGGCAACAGCCGATCCCATGAATTCGGCGTCGTAAGTGTCGGGTGAGAATATGGCGATGTCGTCACTCTTGACGCTATTGTAAGAGTATCCGAGGCCAAAACCCACCTGGAAAAAGTCGGGGTAGAATAAGTTGTATGTAGCCTCGAGGCCAAATCTCCAGATACGGGTATCTTGCTTGTAGGATTCATCCGGAAAATCGGCAATGACTTGTTCGGAAGTCCAGTACTGGAAACTCATTGCAAAGGAGAATGCTCCGAGATTCACACCCAGCATAAGGTCCGGTGTGGCGACAAATTCCAGTGCGGGCGGATGAATGTAGCCCTTGACTCCGGCGGAGTCTTTTCCCGAAATGGCACGTTCGTTAAAGTCGCCCTTTGAAACTTGGGCGCCCATACCGAGACTTGCAAAATAGGAACGAGGCCAATGGTATTCTTCAGCAAATGTAAAACTTGCACAAAGACAAATAAGCAATGCGATGATTTTCAACTTTTTCATTTTTTTTAACCCCTAACCAACATCCCCTACTTAGCTGCGTAATAGAACATCGCGTCGATGCACTTCTTGGCGGCAACGCGAACGCTTTCGTCGAGTTCCACGTGCTGAGCCTTTTCCGGATGACGCAAGGTCTCCAAAATGTTTTCGAGCGAGTTCGACTTCATGTACTTGCACATGCTGCAGCTGCCGATAAAGGTCTTTTTCGGGAATTCGTACTGCATGCGTGCGTTCAGACCGCATTCGGTGAGCAGGAGGAACGGGGTGCCTTCGGGCTGTTCCTTGATGTAGTTCACCATCTGGCCGGTGCTGCCCACGTAGTCGCTCAAAAGGGCAACGCCCGGGTGACATTCGGGGTGGCTGACCACCTTGAGGCCCGGGTTCTGGCTGCGGAAGAAGTTGATGAGCTCGGAATCGTAGGTTTCGTGCACGTAGCAGCAGCCGCTGTGGAGCACGATTTCTTTCTTGATGCCGCGCTTCTGCATTTCGTCGATGAGGTTCTGGCCCATGAGACCATCCGGCACGAACACGATCTTGTCGTTTTCGAGGCTGGAGACAATCTTCATCACGTTGCTGCTGGTGACGCACACGTCGCAGTTCGCCTTCACGTCGGCGGTGGTGTTGATGTAGCACACGAAGGTGTGGTCGGGGTACTTTTCGCGGAGAGCCTTGACCTCAGCACCGGTAATGGAGTCGGCGAGGCTGCAACCCGTGAGCGGACCCGGAATGAGCACATCCTTGGTCGGATTCAAAATCTTGGCGGTTTCGCCCATAAAGCGTACTGCAGAGAACACGATGGTCTTGGCGCTCACCTTGGTGGCGTCCTGGCTCAGCTTGAAGCTGTCGCCATCGTAGTCGGCAACGCCCAGGATGATTTCGGGGGCCACATAGCTGTGGGCGAGGATCACGGCGTCGCGTTCCTTTTTGAGTTCGTTGATTTCGTTGATGAGCGGGAGCATCTGTTCGCATTTTTCCATGGAATAGGTGCAAAGCACGGCGCCCGGCTGGATAGAGCTAAGACGTTTATAGAGTTCTTCTGCAGTCATGCCCCTAAATATAGCAAATTGTAAAAAAATTTCTATATTTGGACGAAGAAAGTTTCCTGTGCCCTGAAAAGCCCATGTGGGAGCCCTACTGGGAGGCCTGCAAGGAGAGAATCCCGTGAAAACCGGGAGCGGTCGCGCCGCTGTAAGGGAGGACGAAACCGGCATAAACCAATGTCTATATAGATGTGAAGGAGCCGGAAGTAGATGGATCCCCGAGCCAGAAGAACTGTGGGAAACGCTTTTTGAGGAACGATGCGAACGACGTCATTCTACAAAGCCGCTTTCGGAGCGGTGCTTCTGTGCTGTGCTTGGGGAACCGCCTTTGCGCAGGCGGTTGATAATGCTGCCCCGGTACAGGATCTTGGTGTATCCGAGGTTGAAGGTGGCGTAGAATATTTACCCGCAAATGACGTTAGTTATACCGAAATCAAGTCGGCGGCCTGGGAAGGCAAGTCGCTTACCGCAGCGGATTTGCTGTCCACTTTACCGGGAATCCAATCGTACAAGCAGGGTGGGTTGGGGAGTTTTCAGACCGTTTCGATTCGTGGAATTGCGGCCCGAAACATTTTGATTTGTGTAGACGGCGTGCCCCTGAACGACGCTAGTGGTGGCGCGGTGAATTTGGCGTCTGTAGACTTGAACCAGATGGAAAAGATTGAGGTCTACAAGAACAATGTACCAGCGAAGTTCGGTGTATCGGGCTTGGGTGGCGCCATCAATTTCGTGACGAAAAACGCCGTGAAAAAAGGCGGGCGAGTTTTGGCAGCCTACGGTAACCACAATACGTGGGAGGGCTCGTTCCAAGTAGCGGCACCTGTGACCGACAGCATCATGTTCGCGTCGTCTTTTGCAACAAGGCATTCCGATAACGACTACGAGTACCTGAACCGTAACGGCACGCAATACAATGACGATGACGACTACATGGCGACTCGTGAAAACGCTCAGTATACCGATGTGTCTGGAAACGTTCAGTTCCGTATTCTGCACGGAAACGGTTACTTTTCAACTTTGTCTGTAACGGCTTCTCGCTTTGAAGGGGGAAACCCCGGAAAAGAAGAACAGCAAACGAAAGTGGCTAAGTTTGTAGGAGAATCGGCGCTCATTCGTTACGGCCTTGAATCGGACAGCTACTTTGACGATAGACTTTTCTTGTATGGAGGCATTTCGGCGCGATTTGACAAGAATTTGTCGAGTGCCTATTATCCGTTAGACCGTATCGGTTACGGCAACAACCGTTTTATGGAATATGGCGCCGCCACTTATAAAATTGTTCCTGAAATTTCGGCTGATTTTACGCCTGTAAAACGCTTGAAAGGCTCTGCTCGGATTGCAGGGGAGTGGGAACGAGCCGAGGCCCGTGGCGATTCTAAGGAATGGTCGCTGGATCGGTGGACTTTGATGGGCTCCGGTGATTTGTATTACCAAATATTTAAGTATGGTGGCCTGGGCGGCGAAGGCTCAGTTCAATTCTTGAAGGATAACTTGAATGATGGCGTCTTTGTGCAGCCTTCCGGGTCGCATATTCTAGAAGATGCGACTGACCGTGATGCTACTTTTGCGGGTAGGCTTTATACGCGCTTAGGGGCTTCCGAATCGCCTTTGGCAGGTGAAGTTTCGATAGGTCGCTTTTACCAGCAGCCTGCCCTGATGGAACTTTATGGAACTTTCCCCGGTGCACTTTCGAATCCGAACCTCAAACGAGAAAAGGCGACGAAGTTTGAAGCTGCAGGACTTTATAAATTCCCCGGAAAACATACGACGCTTCGTGCTGCGTATTTTGAGTCGCATATACATGATGGAATTTGCTGGGTCATTTCGGTGGAACTTTTGCGTGCCGAAAACGTGGCGCGCTCGCTTGTACGCGGTGCAGAATTTGAACTTAATAGCAGTCCTTCAAAATTCTTGGATGTACTGTTGCGTGTGACCTTCCAAAAAACAGAAGACCGGAGTAATTCCAATACGTACCATGGCAATATGCTTCCTGGTGAACCTGCTCGCGACTATCTCGCCGAGGCGACGCTCCATTTGCCGTTGCATTTTGATTTTACCTGGACTTCGCAGTGGCGAAGCGTAATCTATAGCGATCGAGCGAATAAGATGGACCAGCCCGCCGTGGCGACGCACCGTGCAAACCTTGCGTATTTCCCGTTCGATAAAACGCGTTTGACTTTTACCGTGGATAATATTACCGACGAAAAGTATCGAAATTTCTATACGCCCTTCCCTATGCCTGGGCGAGAATACAAGTTCACAATCATACAGGGGTTCTAGCCCCCGCGCTTAAAGCGTAAAGCCAGAAAAGGAAAAACATGAAACAGATGAAAAATAAACTTATTGCGGGCGCCGCTTTGGCTAGCCTTGCATTCGGTCTCGTGGCTTGCGGTGACGATTCTAGCTCTACGGTGCTGGTCGTCGGCGGCGACGATACGGAACTCAGCTCTTCGTCCAACGACGATGCAAGCAGCTCTTCTGTGGCTGAAGAAAGCTCTTCTTCTGTCGAAAATACTGTAACGGCGGCTGTGTTTGGCTCTGACTACAAGACCGGCGAACTCCGTTGGATTGACAAGGATGGCAAGCTTTCTAAAAAGAGCATTGCGTTCTTCCAGGATTCCAAGGTGATTGCAAACGGTTCCGATTTGTATGTTCTCGAACGCATGAAGGCGGACAATATCACGAAGTTGAATTCCAAGGAACTTGAAGAAAAGGGTGCAGAAGCTGTTGTCTGGCAGATTTCGCTGGACGATAACGCAAACCCGACCGACATGGTCTTCAGTGGTGAAAATGCTTGGGTGGCTCTCCAGAATGCAGACTCCCTGGTGATGATTTCTACTAAGGACGGCAAGATTTCTAAGTCTATCAAGACGACGGAATTTGCTTACGAAGGCGAAACCTCTCCGTATGTCGCAGACATTGAGCTCAACGATGGCAAACTCTATGTGTTGATGCAGCGCTACACGATGGATCCGACTACTTGGGCAACGACCTATCCGGAAGGCCTCCTCGCCATTTACGATGCTTCTACCGGTGCCCTGAAGGATACCGTGCAGTTGCTGAAGAAGAATCCCACTGCCATGACGTTCTTTGATGGCAACCTTTATGTGGCAAGCCAGGGCGAATACAATGCTGCTTATGGCACCGATGCCGATGAAGAACGTGGTATTGAAAAGGTGAACCTTGCCGAAAAGAAGTCTGAACTGGTTGTGTCCGGCAAGACTCTCGGTGGTGGTATTTATGCCTTTGTCGCCGAAGATGGAATTGCCTACGCCGCCGTTTACAAGGCCTATGGCAATGTGCCTCTTGCCAAGGTTGATCTTGCTGCAAAGAAGGCCTCTACGGTTGAAGGCATTGCTGATGCTGAAGGCTCCCTCGCAGTGAAGGGTGGCGTTGTTTATGTGGGTGACCGCAGCTATGGTGCCGAAAAGATCTTTGTTGTCAAGGATGGCAAGGCTACGGCTGTTGAATCTGTGGAAGGCGCACTCGCCCCGTACAGCATTACGCTGCTTTAATGAAGAACCTTAAGGTTCTGTAACCAAGTCCATTGCCCTGCGGATCAGTTCCGCGGGGCTTTTTGTTTTGGGGGCGTTTTCGCCGAGATACTGGCGGTATTTGCGGGCGCCGGGTTTGCCGTTAAAGAGGCCGTACAGGTGACGCACCAAAATGGTGGCGGGCGTTCCGCGGGCCGCTTCCATTTCCACATAGGGGAGGTAGGCTTCGAGCAGCGCTTTGCGACTTTCGGGCTTTTTTGCGGAAGTGTCGTTGAAAATTCTTTCGTCGGCATCGCGCAGGAACCACGGATTTTCGTAGGCTTCGCGACCGACCATCACTCCGTCTAAATCTTGGAGCTGTTCAAGCGTCTGGTCAAGCGTCTTGATGCCGCCATTGATTGAAATGTTCAACTGCGGCATTTCTGCCTTGAGGCGGTGTACGGTATCGTAGTTCAGCGGAGGCACTTCGCGGTTTTCTTTAGGGCTTAAGCCCTTGAGCCATGCCTTGCGGGCGTGAACAATGAACACGCGGCAGCCGGCGTCGGCAATGGTGCCGATAAAGTCGCGGAAGAATTCCCAAGAGTCCAATTCGTCGACACCGATACGGCACTTGATGGACACCGGAATGCTCACGGCGTCTTGCATGGCCTTAAAGCAGTCGGCAACTAGGTTCTTGTCTTTCATGAGGCAAGCGCCAAAGTTCCCGTTCTGCACTCGGTCCGAAGGGCATCCGCAATTCAGGTTGACTTCCTGAAAGCCGGATTCTTCGATCATCTTGCTGCATTTGGCCAAATCGGACGGATTCGAACCGCCCAGTTGCAAAACAGCGGGGTATTCGAATTCCTGATGACGCAGGAACATATCCGGGTCGGTATGCAGCAGCGCGTTGGTCGTGACCATTTCGCTGTATAACAAGATGTGCTTTGACAATAACCGCAAAAAATACCGTTCGTGACGGTCGGTGCAGTCAAGCATCGGGGCAATCGAAAGTCTGCGGTTAAAGTCGATATTCATTAGATAAACATCATCGTGTTGAGTTTGGCACGGTACTTCCAGGTGAGTTCATGCTTCGGACCGAGAACTCCGAACAAAGTAAGCATTGCCTTCTTGGCGGCGCCGTCGTTCCATTCGGGAGATTCTACGTACAGGTTCAAGAATGCCTGCAATGCGCTTTCAAAGTCTTCAGCGCAAGCGAGCTTGCATGCTTCGTGGTACACAATCGCTTCTTTGCCTTGCACGTCCTTCTTGGCGGCTTCGGCGTGGAAGTCGAGAAGTTCCAGCAGCGATTTTGCTTCGCGGTACTGGTCGTCGGCTTCGGTAAACTTGGCGAGTACGGACTTTGCCTTTTCAGTGTCGCCCATGCCGAGGCTTGCCTTTGCCCACAAGAGCTGCAGCTTCTTGTCGTCAGGGGTCTTGGCGAGCGCTTCGTCGAGCATCGGGAGCGCTTGGTCAAAATTCTTTTGGGCAATAGCGTCTTCGAGAGCTGCCTGGAAACGGGCTTCGTCGCTTACGAAGAACTTTTCGAGACGTTTCTTGAGGTCTGCTTCGGGGAGCACGCCCTGGATAACATCTGCAATCTGGCCTTTTTCAACGATGTGGACTTCGGGCACCGAGCGTACGCGGAATGCCTGAATCAGCTGCATATTTTCGCGTTCGTCGCAGCTTACGACACCGAGCGTAAAGTCCATGCTGGTGGAAAGCTGTCCCAACAATTGGGAATAGGGTGCGCAGTCGGGGTATTCTGCGGAAGAGAAAAGCACCGCTACGGCGCGGGTTTCAGAGGCCTGTGCGACCTCGGTCTCAAAATTTTCAGCGGTAATCTGTACTACTTTAGCCATGCCACAAATATAGTTATTATATTAGGGTATATGAGTACATGCCCTTATTGTAAATCAGAGGTGGCAGAAATCAAGTTCCAACATTTGGACTTGCGTATTTGCCCTAAGTGCTATTCGACGTTTTTCCCGTGCGACCAGACTATGGCCTTCCGCAGCGACTTGACGGACAAGTCCCGCGAACTCTGGCTCAAGGCTTTGCTGGCCAAGAACGTGCAGGACCCGGTTTGCGAAAATGTCTGCTGTATCGATCACGGCGAACAACTCATGGATGGAAAGCTCCCTGATTATGGTTACGATGGCAAGGTCACCACTTGCTGCAAGATGTTCCACATGCCGCCCTCTATGACCATTACGCTTTTGAAGCGAACCTTGGAACACCCGTTCCAGCAGGTGACAAAAGAGGGCAAGCATCATTTCTTCTTTATCCGTGCTCTTGATGCCTTGATTAATAAGCTCTTTGGCGAGAAAATGCCTGATGAAGATCCCCTGGACTTGGTGCAGTATAGCCTTCATTTGAAACCGATTCTGGAACCCGATTCCAATGACTAAAACCTATATCATTATTGTGGCGATTGCCGCCGCGGTTATTGCGGTGTACCTCGCCTTGCCCGACAGGCATTTTGCCGATAACGTGTTCCCGCTGCACGACGGAGCCACCGTCTTTGAATATGATGACAAAGCCGACGGCGGTTTTTCTGAAACGTCCTTTGCACTTTCTGATTCAACCTTGGACTTCAGCTGCATGCTGGGAACCGACACAACAAAAAGCGCTTGGTGCGGTCTTCTGTTTGATTTGAGCCGCGGCGAAGAAGCTCTGTACCGCAACTGGACTTTCGTGGATTCCCTGATTTTCGATTTGGAATCTAGCGGCGCCGACGAAATCCTCGTGAAGGTTTGGACTTTTGATCCGGATGTTACCGACATCAAGAAGCCGCGTACTTTCCGCCTGCTCATGAAGGAGATCCCGCTGACTAAGGGTCGCCAGCGCATCGCTATGCCTTTTGAACAGTTCTACACGCCGGATTTCTGGTTTGATGACGAACATGTGGACCGTACGCTGAACCGCCGTCATCAAGAAACGGTGGCTCGCGTCGAATTCGCTCCTGGCTGGAATCAACCGCGTGGTAAAAAGTTCTCGCTCAAGTTGTATTCCGTAACGGCCAAGGGTGTCAGCAATTTTGCCTTTGGCGTCGTGATGTTCATTATGCTTGGGCTTATGATCGTGGCCATTGGCCGCACGCATTCCTACAACAAGGAACACGAAGAAAAATCGGCGGAGCCTCGTAAATGAAAAAGATTGCCATTGCGACTGCCGCCTTCGTAGTTGTACTCGTTGTTTGGCTTGTATTGTTCGTTAAGTTCAGCGCGTCAGAACAGGTGCTGTTCCCGGGTGGAACTTACCAGGTGTATGCCGTGTCCGATGCGAATGTGGGCGGCTTCTCGACGGTAGAACTTTCTAATCAGGATTCCGTAATTTCGGCTCGCGTGAACATTCGTTCGGGAATGGCTTACCCTTATGCTGGCGTGGGAATCAATCTGCTTTCGGTGAATAACCGTCCTGCAAAAGGGTTCTTTGATTTTTCGGATTTCGATTCGCTAGTCATCGATGTCGAAACGGGACGCATGCGTAGAGTCGGCATCAAAATTTTGAACGATGATCCGGTGTACAGTAAAAAGAATGTGTACCAGAGCTATCGCCCTATGGTGGCTCAGGCGCCGGTGCAAATTCGTGGCAAAGTCAGTAGCGCCTCTGTATCGATGATGGATTTTAAGGTGCCTGAATGGTGGCTTGCCATGCAAGGCCTCGATGAAGACGATGGCCTGCGTTACATGAACCGCGGCATGTTCTTTGAAATCTGCAATGGCGAAGGAACAATGTTGGGTATTCCTGATGACATTGTCATACGTTCCATCAAATTGTGGGGTGAAAATCGCACCTTCAAGGCCCTGATGTATGTAGCCTTGTTTGTGGTGGTCTTGGCGTATGCCGGTGTGGTATCCCTTGTGGTGCGTAATTCCAAAGGCCGTGTTGCGAAACGCCAGAAAAACCAGGAAGACTTAAAGTCCCGAATGGATAAGGCTGCCGGTATTCTAAAGAATACGGACAAGTCTATTGCCGAGGTGGCTCTTGCCGTAGGTGAAAAAAATTCCGGGGCATTCGAAAAAAATTTTGCCAAGGTCTATGGCGTGAAGCCTTTGGAATACAGAAAGAAGAATGGTAAGTAAAATGCGTAGAATATGGACTGTGGACCGCGTGATGCGGTTCTTGATTATGGCTGCAGGTGTAGGCATTCTGCTTTGGGTGCTGCACTATTTGAGCGGCGTGCTGGCGCCGTTCTTTGCGGCGTTCCTCATTGCCTATATCTTTGATCCGCTGGTTACAAAAATCCAGAGCAAGGTCAAGTATCGCATTATCGCAGTCGTTGCCGTAATCACGCTTATGGTTCTTGTGGTGGGTGGCGCCTTGTGGCTTTTTGTTCCGATGGTGGTCGGCGAAATCAGACACTTGGGCGAACTGATTCCAAAACTGTTTAACGATTCTACATGGGCTGAACGTTTGTCGATGTTCGTGCCGAAAAACTTGTGGCAAGAAATAAAGACCTTCATTTCTTGGAACAAAGTCGCTGTCGCCATGCAGACTCTCGACTTCTGGAATGCCGCGCAGTCTGTGGCCGGAAAGGTTTTGCCGAGTGCGTGGAATGTCTTGGCCAAGACTTCTAATTTGTTTGTATGGCTCTCGGGAGCTATACTCATTTTCATGTACCTCGTGTTCATTATGCTTGATATGCCTAAGCTTCGCGGCGGTATTAAGAAGTTGTTCCCGACAAGGTATAAAGAGGGTGCATCTGAATTTGCAAAGAAGATGGATGTGTTCATGGGCAGCTATTTCCGCGCTCAATCCTTGGTCGCATTGACGGTTGGTATTTTGTATGCAATCGGCTTCGGAATCATCGGACTGCCTATGGGAGTCGCCTTTGGTCTTGTGTCTGGTGCGCTCAACATGGTGCCGTATTTGCAGCTGGCCACGATTCCTGTAGCTCTACTGCTAGCGGTGGTCTATGCTCTCGACAAGGGAATGCCCTTCTGGGAAGTTGCGGTGATTGTCTGCGTGATTTATTTGATTGTGCAAATCATCGAAGACATGTTCCTGGTCCCGAAGATTGTGGGATCGTCGATGGACTTGCCGCCTGTAGGAATTTTGCTTTCGCTTTCTATCTGGGGAAAGCTCCTCGGTTTCCTCGGCTTGATAGTCGCAATTCCCTTTACTTGCTTGTGTCTAGTTTATCTTGATAAAATTCAGAAGAAGGCGGACTCTATGGTAGACGCAGAAGTCGATCCACCGCCCGAAGCTTGATTTTATAAGGATTTTTCAAAAATTTTTCAAAAAAAGTGTGCCGCGACGCAAAAAAAAAAGTATAATATCACTATAAAATTCTTAACCTACTCAAGGAGTTAATAAAATGAATAAGCAAGATCTCATCGACGCCATCCTCGCTAACAAGGAAGCAGGCATTGAATCCAAGGCTGCCGCTGGCCGCGCTGTTGACGCTGTTCTCGACGGCATCACCGCTGGTATCAAGAAGGACGGTCTCGTTCAGTTGATCGGTTTCGGTACCTTCACTGTTAAGGAACGTGCTGCCCGTACCGGCCGCAATCCGCAGACTGGCGCTACCATCAAGATCAAGGCTTCCAAGACCGTGTCCTTCAAGGTCGGTGCTGCTCTTAAGGAAACCGCCAAGAAGACCAAGACTGCTAAGAAGTAATCTGTCTTTAAAAAAGCGTTTTTGCACCTGGGTTTTCCCGGGTGCTTTTTTTATCCTTTAATCCTAACTCCTAATCACTAATCACTGTCTACTGTTTACTTCCTACTTCCTACTTCCTACTTCCTACTATTTACTATATTCTATCTCGTTGAACATCAAATGTTTAGGAGAAAACTTATGATTCGTAAGTTGATCGGTTTCGTCTCTGTTTTGGCTTTGGCCCTTTCTTTTGCCGGCTGCGGCACGGCAAGCACTGAATCGGATGACCACTGCACTGTGGATCCGAATGCTCCGGATTGCGCTAAGGAAGAACCGGCTGATAATCCGGCAGATCCCAGCTAATATTTTTCATTTTTTGGCTTTTACCATTGCAGGATTTACAATTTTTGTCTATATTTGCACAAGTTTAAACCTTGTGCAATTTAGACGAAAAGATGAACCAAAATATTGCAATGCCCTTGCCCCCGTGCAATGCAAAGTGCGCAATCCACTGCGCAACCGCAATTGGTTTTTCCAAGGTTAATTGTTTTTCTGATTTTATTTATGCTGGACTTTTTAGTTCAGCGTTTCTTTTTTCTACGAAAAAAGTTGATCTATCGGCTCGGTCATGCCCAAACAAGTTTGGTCGCGACGCTCGCCTCATGATCAATTTTTTACCCGAGTTTAAATAATTAGTCATACGGAGAAAACAAAATGAAGATTGAAGGCATCGACAAAGTCCTTATCATCGGTTCTGGCCCGATCGTAATCGGTCAGGCTTGCGAATTCGACTATTCCGGCACCCAGGCTTGCAAGGCCCTGCGCGAACAGGGTTACAAGATTGTGCTCGTGAACTCTAACCCGGCTACCATCATGACCGACCCGGTCATGGCCGATGCCACCTACATCGAACCGCTGAACGTCGCCCGCCTCACCCAGATTATCGAAAAGGAACGCCCGCAGGCCCTCCTCCCGAACTTGGGCGGTCAGACCGGCTTGAACCTCGCCTCTGCTTTGAGCAAGGCTGGCGTGCTGGACAAGTACGGCGTGAAGGTCATCGGTGTGAACCTCGACGCTATCGAACGCGGCGAAGACCGTGAAATCTTCAAGGAAACCATGCAGAAGCTCGGCATCGATACTCCGCGCTCCGGCATTTGCCACTCCGTGGAAGAAGCCGAAAAGATCGTTTCCGAAATCGGCTACCCGGTGGTGGTTCGCCCGGCATACACCATGGGTGGTGCAGGCGGCGGTTTCTGCTACAACGTGGAAGAACTCCGCACCATTTGCTCTAACGGTCTTGAACTCTCGATGACGCACCAGTGCCTCATCGAGGAATCCATTCTCGGTTGGGAAGAGCTGGAAGTTGAAGTGGTTCGCGATTCCAAGAACCAGATGATCGCCATCTGCTTCATCGAAAACATTGACCCGGTGGGCGTGCATACCGGCGACTCCTTCTGCGCAGCCCCGTTCCTCACCATCGACAAGAAGCTCGAAGAAGAACTGAAGGAAAAGGCCTTCAAGATTGTGGAATCCATCGGCGTGATTGGCGGTACCAACGTGCAGTTCGCTCACGACCCGAAGACCGGCCGCGTGGTGATTATCGAAATCAACCCGCGTACCAGCCGCTCTTCTGCCCTTGCTTCCAAGGCTACCGGCTTCCCGATCGCCCTCATTTCTGCAAAGCTCGCCGCAGGCCTTACCCTCGACCAGATTCCGTACTGGCGCGACGGAAGCCTCGAAAAGTACACCCCGAGCGGTGACTACGTGGTGCTCAAGTTCGCTCGCTGGGCATTCGAAAAGTTCCGCGGCGTCGATGACTGCCTCGGCACCCAGATGAAGGCTGTGGGCGAAGTCATGGCTATCGGCAAGACCTACAAGGAAACCCTCCAGAAGGCTATCCGCGGCCTCGAAAACGGTCGCTCCGGCCTCGGCTTTGCGAAGGACTTCAACAAGAAGAGCAAGGAAGAACTCCTTGAAATGATGAAGACCGCTTCTTCCGAACGCCACTTCCAGATGTACGAAGCCATCCGCAAGGGCGCAACCGACGAAGAAATCTTCGCCGCCACCTACGAAAAGGCTTACTTCGTGCAGCAGATGCGCGAACTCGTGGAACTCGAAGAAGAAATGCTCAAGACTCCGGGTCGCCTGCCTTCTGACGAGCTCCTCATCAAGGCCAAGAAAGACGGCTTCAGCGACAAGTATATTGCCAAGATTCTCGGTATCCGCGAAAAGGACGTGCGCAAGAAGCGCACCGAACTCGGCGTGGTCGAAGGCTGGTGTGCAGTGCCGGTGAGCGGCGTGAAGGACCAGTACTACTACTACAGCACCTACAACTGCAAGGACGAATCTACCGCCAGCACGAACCCGAAGAAGATCATGATCCTCGGCGGTGGCCCGAACAGAATCGGCCAGGGCATCGAATTCGACTACTGCTGCTGCCACGCTGCCATGGCTCTCCGCGAAATGGGTTACGAAACCATCATGGTCAACTGCAACCCCGAAACGGTCTCTACCGACTACGATACTTCCGACAAGCTGTACTTCGAACCGGTCAGCCTCGAAGACGTTCTCCAGATTTACCACAAGGAAAAGCCGGCTGGCGTGATCGTGCAGTTCGGTGGTCAGACTCCGCTGAACATTGCCCGCGCCCTGAGCGACGAAGGCGTCAAGATTCTCGGTACGAGCATCGACTCCATCGACATCGCCGAAGACCGCGACCTGTTCCGCAAGATGATGGACCAGCTCGGCATCCCGATGCCGGAAAGCGGCATGGCCACGAACATCGACGAAGCCCTCGCTTGCGTCAAGCAGATCGGTGGCTACCCGGTGATGATCCGCCCGAGCTTCGTGCTTGGCGGCCGCGGCATGGAAGTCATCTACGACGAAAACATGCTCCGCGAATACGTTGCCAAGGCTGTCGGCGTGACCCCGGACCGTCCGCTCCTCATCGACCGCTTCCTCCACAACGCTTTGGAATGCGAAGCCGACGCCCTCTCTGACGGCGAACATGTTTACATCCCGTCCGTGATGGAACACGTCGAACTTGCCGGTGTCCACTCCGGTGACTCCGCTTGCATTATCCCGCCGGTGACCATCACTAAGGAAAACTTGGCAACCATCAAGGATTACACCAGGAAGATTGCTGAAGCTCTCCACGTTTGCGGCCTCATGAACATGCAGTACGCTATCGAAGACGGCAAGGTGTTCGTTCTCGAAGCCAACCCGCGTGCATCCCGCACGGTGCCTCTGGTCTCCAAGGTTTGCAACACGCAGATGGCCCGCCTCGCGACCCGCCTGATGCTCGGTGCCAAGCTCGAAGACTTGAAGCTCAAGGACAAGAAGTTCAACCATCACGGCGCCAAGGAAGCAGTGTTCCCGTTCGACAAGTTCCCGAAGGTGGATCCGGTTCTCGGCCCCGAAATGCGCTCCACTGGTGAAGTGCTCGGCCTTTCCGACGACTACGCCCTCGCTTACTACAAGAGCCAGGAAGCAGCCGGTTCCTTCCTCCCGTCCGAAGGCGCTGTGCTCATCAGCCTTTCTGACAAGGTGAACCTCTCCGAACAGGCTATTGAAATCGGTAAGGAATTCCAGAAGCTCGGCTTCAAGATTTACGCTACCGAAGGTACCGCCAAGTTCTACGAAGCCGCCGGTGTCAAGTGCGAAGTGGTGAACAAGATTGCTGAAGGCCGCCCGAACGTTCTCGATATCATCCTGAACAAGCAGGTGAACCTCATCATCAACACGCCGTGGGCAAAGCGCGACGCCATCAAGGACGAAAGCGCCATCCGCAAGGCCGCCATCAAGTACAAGGTTCCGTACATCACGACCCTCGCCGGTGCCTACAACACCGTCAAGGGCATCGCCGCTGCTCGTAACGGCCACGGTGCCGTGAAGAGCCTCCAGGAATACCACGCAAGCATCGAAGAGGTGTAATGCGAATGTCATCCTGACCCTGAACTTGTTTCAGGGGAAGGATCTAAAACAATTAAAGGTCGTAGCAATATGCTACGGCCTTTTTTGATGATGATTTCAGGGTACAAAAAAAGCCGCTCTGGTGGGTCTGTCTCGTCTAGAGACTTGCGGCTCGCGATTGCTGACTGGAACGGCTGCGATGCCGGCGCTTCTTATCCACCAGAAGGGCTCAATCATTAATATACCACTTTATTTCTAAAGTGGTACGATTTTCTTTATAAATCATATTCCAAGTTGGAATATGTTAGCCGATGAATCCGTGCGGGGTGAAGCCGAGGCCTTTAACGAGCTCGAAGTCTTTGCAGCTGTTGACGCCTGCGGTGGTGAGCATGTCGTCGGTGATGGCAGCGTTCGCGCCGCTCTTGAAGGCACGCTTGCCGTCGTCGCCGAGAACGCCGCGGCCGCCTGCGAGGCGGATGAATGCCTTCGGGTTGATGAACCTGTAAATTGCCACGATGCGGCAGAATTCATCGTTCGTGAGTTTCGGGAGGTTTTCGTAAGGCGTGCCCGGGATGGCGTTCAGCACGTTCACCGGTGTAGACTTGACTCCGAGTTTGCGGAGATCCAGGCACATGTCGATTCGGTCTTCCATGGTTTCGCCGAGCCCCATGATGCCACCGCTGCAGATTTCAAGGCCTGCGGCAAGGGCGTTTTGCAAAGCGCCAATCTTGTCGTCGTAGGTGTGCGTGGTGCACACGTCGGGAAAGTGCCTGCGGTAAGTTTCCAGGTTGTTGTGGAAGCGGGTGAGGCCAGCTTCTTTCAACTTGTCGAGCTGTTCTCTGTTCAAGAGCCCTGCCGAAAGGCATACGGAAAGCTTTGTTTCTTTCTTGAGGCGGCGAATGGCTTCGCTAATCTGTTCTACGTCGCGGTTCGAGAGCGTGCGGCCCGAGGTCACGATGGAGTAACGCGGAATGCCTGCGGCTTCCTTCTTTTTGGCGTCGGCTACGATTTCGTCGGCGCTGAGGAGCTTGTATTCGGGTGCGCCGGTGTGGTAGTAGCTGCTCTGGGCGCAGTACTTGCAGTTTTCGGAGCAACGCCCGCTGCGTGCGTTCACGATGGAGCAGAAGTCAAAGTCGTTACCGTGGAATTTTTCGCGGATTTCGTTGGCGGCATCGCAGAGTTCCTGCAAGTCTTCACTCAAAAGCTGGATTGCCTCTTCGCGGGTAATTTCGTAGCCGCCCAATACTTTTTCTTTAAGTTCCTGGATAAAAGACATTTCTTACTCCTTGAACATTTTTCGCGTGCAAATATAGAAAAGATATGTTATATTAAGAAGGCAAATACTTATTCCATAAAAGGGGAATTTATGCTCAAAAAACTATTCTTGTCCGCCGCAGTGGTGGCTCTTGTCTTTACCGCTTGCGATTCCGATAGCTCTACGTCGCCGAAAAACGATGACCAGCCTAAGGGAAATAGTACGGAACAGTCTGGTGTGGAACAGTCTGGTCCGACAAACAATAGTACCGCTGAGATCAAAGAGACGGTTGCTACGGATGCTGGTGCCGAAGTTCCTTGTTCTGTAGAGAAACTTTCCGCAAACTCCTTTCTCATGACAATGAAAGAGGACGGTGCAGTATCAAGGATTACGACTACAATTGTCGGTGACCAGGCGGAAATTGATTATGTGACCGAATATGGTGAATCTGTGCCGACGGCAACGATTCAAGCGCTGTGTGAATCGAATAAGCAAGAAGCTCTCACCAAGAATGCGACCGTGACATGCGATGGCCGTACCATGACAATTCACGAAGTCGATGGTGCCGAAATTGGCTTTGATGGAGCTTTGGAATCTGCTAAACAGGTTTGTAAATCGATGAATGCGTATCTGTCGGAAAACAGTTCCGATCCTGAGGAACCGGACCAGACCCCCGTTTCAAATCCGGGTGCTTCTGGCAAGGCAACTTGCCAGGTCGTGGAAAATACGGATACTTTCTTCAAAATGGTTGCTATACAGCCGGACTCGGTTACGATGTCTATTTCCATGGAATATAAGGACGGACTGGTGGTGACGACGGGTGAAATTGTTTTCGAAGATACTTTCGCTCAGACCGATGTTGATAAGTATTGCGCCGAGGCCAAGGCCGAAATTGCTGCAGCAGCAGAAGAAGAAGTGGAATTGGACGTGGTATGTGATGGCAGGAAAATCGTCGAAAGCTATTCGGAAGAATATCCGATGAACATTCTTCCCTATGCTGTCCCGGAAATGAAGGCTTCTTGCGATGAAATTCAACGGACGGGAGTCATTCCTGATGATGATGAAGAATCCTTGTTCTAAAATGCTTTAACAGATAAAAAGAAAAGCTCGGCATTGCCGAGCTTTTTTCAATATCGTTTGATAAGTTCGCTTACTTGGCGAACGGAGGCATGACCTGCCAGAGGACTGCCTTGTGAGCATGGAGACGATTTTCAGCTTCTTCGAAGCTCATGTTCACGTCAAGGTTGTCCATCACGGAGTCCGTGATTTCTTCGCCGCGGTGAGCCGGGAGGCAGTGGCTGACCTTGCAGTGAGCCGGAGCGAGCTTCAGGAGTTCGTCGTTGATCTGGAACGGCAAGAAGTGAGACTGCTTGGTGGCCTTTTCACCTTCCTGGCCCATGGAGACCCACACGTCGCTATAGAGAATGTCGGCGTCTTTGACGGCTTCCTTCGGATCGTGGAATACGCGGTACTGGCAACCGTGCTTCTTCAGGCCTTCCTGAGCTTCTTCGACCACCTTGGCGGGCTGTTCGAAACCCTTCGGGCAGGCGAGCGTGAAGTTCATACCCACCTTAGAGGCGAGAGCGAGGAAGGAATTGGCAACGTTGTTGCCGTCACCGATGAAGGCAACGGTTTTCGGCTTGCCATCGGCGTTCTTGAAACCGCCGAGGTTTTCGCAAATCATCTGGGCAAATGCGATTGCCTGGCACGGGTGATAGTCGTCGGTCAAAGCGTTCACGACCGGCACGCTACCGTATTCGGCAAGCTGTTCCACCAAGTCCTGCTTAAAGCAACGGACGACGATGGCGTTCACCCAGCGGCTGAGGCAACGGGCAACGTCCTTGACGCTTTCGCGCTTGCCAAGGCCAATGGAATCGGGGGCGAGCAACACGGCGTGACCGCCGAGCTGGTTCATACCCACCTGGAAAGTCGTGATAGTTCGCAGCGAGGGCTTTTCGAAGAACATGGCGATGTTCTGGCCGTGCAGACGGTCGGACACCTTGCCGGCGTGAACCTCAGCCTTCAGGCGAGAGGCGATTTCGATAGTTTCCAGGATTTTTTCTTCGCTCCAGTCCATGAGGCGGAGGAAGTGCTTGTTGCGATCAATCATTTTTTGATTCCTTTGGGCAAGCCCGTAAAACAAAAAAAATTAAAAAACGGAGCTTTTACACTCCGTCTTTAACAGGAAATCACAATAGAATGCTAACGGATATTAGCGAAGTTTCTTTTTGTGACGGTCACGACGACGGCGCTTCTTACGCTTGTGAGTCGCAATCTTCCTGCGCTTTCTTTTCTTTCCGCAAGGCATGTTGTTTCTCCGTTAAGGGTTAAACTTAAAAATGTGCCTCCAAATAGAGAAATTTTTAGGGGTTTTGTCAAGGCTTAATGGGGCAAAACGCATAAAAATATGCAAAAAAAGCCTGCAAAAAAGGCCCCCAGCTTGCGCCGGGGGTCTTTCGAGGTGTTTGGTCTTCTAGAGGAAGCTTAGTTTAAAGTGGGCGTTTCCCAGTCAATCCACTCGCTCTTGCTGAAGTTGATTGTCTGGGTATTCTTGCTGTAATCAATCTTACCCGTTTTGGCGTCCTTGCCGAGCAGGAACTTATTGATGAAGTCCTTGACTTCGTCGAACTGTCCGTTCGGGAGCGAACAGTGCGCGTGGCCGCCTTCCTGGCTATAGGTGTAATTTTCCGTCACGCCGAGAGCCTTGTAGGTTTCGAGAGAAGCCTGGCCGCAGTAGTTCGACGGAACTTCGCCCAGCCATTCCTGGCCCGCGTTGTCGATGATGAGGAGCGGACGCGGGGCGACCATGCTCACAAGCATGTGTTGGTCGAACGGAAGCGTATTTTCCTTGCCATCGTAGTTCTTGAACGACTTGATCATCCAGTTGCCTTCGGAACCCGCGCTATTCAGACCCTGCACAAACTGCTTGCCCTTCTGCTTGTTGACCTGGGCGCCTACACGCCAAAGCGATGCGCCGCCCGAACCGGATTCCTGCGGAATGGTGAGCGCGATGCGTTCGTCAAAAGCGCCGATGGCGAGGGCTGCCTTACCCAGGCGGGAACAACCGCTAACAGCCAGGTGCTTGACATCGATGCCTGCATCGGGGTCTTTTTCCAAAGCGTCGATCAGACGGCTTACGCCCCATGCCCAGGCGATAATGGTGCCCTGGCCGCCGTTGTAAAGCTGGAAGAACTTGCCGCCACCGCTTTCGGGAGCGACATTGTTCGTATTGAAGGTTATCATGGCGATGTCCAAGCCGTTGGTCGAGGCGCCGAGGCTTCCGCATGAGCCAAATCCCTGGTCCAGGCCGATGAGGGCCGGCTTCGGCTTGTCCTTGGTGCCGGCGCTGTTGATGGTGACGTCGAAGGAGGCGGACTTGCCCTTGTCGGTAACGGTGACGGTGTACTTGTTGCCGGACTTCTTGCCCTCGACCTTTTCGGGATTGCGCGGCTTTTCGCCGAACATTAGTTTTTCGTACATGGCGCCGATTTCTTCGCGACGGCACTTCCAATCGGCCTTGCTAGAAATACGCTTGCCGTCAAGACCCTTGAACGGGTCGGGAAGTTTCGCGTTATCCACGCTTGTAGGAATGTTGCCAATCTGACATTCGCTGCGGTGATCTTCCACGAAGTCGTTGCCGGGTGTTGGCGGAATGACATCTTCTTCGCTGGAGCTGGATTCGACGGGGTTCACGTCGCCGACAGAGCTGCTAGAAGAGCGGTGATGATGGTGTCCGCTGCTCGAAGATGCAGCAACGGGTTCTGAGGTCAAAGAACTTGAAGATGTGTAAGAATTATTTGGAATAGAGTCGTTTTGAACGTCAACGGGGTTGCCTGTTTGGTTGGAATCTTGCGGTGTTGTGCCCGGTTCCTGGGAGGTTGCTCCCGAAGAGTCTGACGGAACGTCAATCACGTTCGGCCCTTCGTTGATTTCAAAGTCAATTGTCTCGATAGGCGTCTGCTGATTGGCTAAATTTGCCGAATCTGCGTTAAATTCGCCATATTTGTCAATGAGACACTGCTCTGTGGTACATTCGGTAGCGGTCGTGTTCTCGTCGCCGCATGCCCAAAAACCGGTGGCGATAATTGCCACTGGCAACAAGTATTTATATTTCTTCATACATCCAATCCCAATTAGAGTGTAGTGAATTCTGCACTCGTAAATGTGTAAATAAAATATATTCTTTTTTTAAAAGTGGAAACTTTTGTTCCGATTTTTTACGTTAATTTTTGTCAACGAGGCGCGGCGCTTGCTTTTTAGCGCCTAATTTGTGCGAAAACGATAGCGACCATCATGATGGCGCAACCGCAGATTTCGCGGGCCGAAAGCTTTTCCCCTAGAATGGCCCAGCCCGCAAATACGGCGAATACCGATTCTAGACTCATCGTAAGCGAGGCGATGGTTGGTTTTACTTTGTCTTGAGCAACAATCTGTAACGTGTAGGCGATTTCGCTAGAACAGAACGCGGCAAAGCAGAGTCCCGCAACTGCTCTTGGATTGACAAGCGCGGCAGCAATCGTGCTAAAGTCCATAACAGGGAATTTCATGTCGAAAACAATCATGAGCGGTGCCGTCAAAACGCCGATAGTGAGGAACTGAATCGCCGAAACTCGAATCGGGTCGACTTTGTTCACGAACTTGTCGATGACCAAAATATGGATTGAAAAGGCGAGAGCGCACAGCAGCGAAACGCCATCCGAAAGTTCCAGCGAAAAACCGTCCTTGATGCAGAGCAGGTAAAGCCCGAAGGTCGTGATGACGACGCAAGCCCACGTCTTTGCCGAAATGCGATGACCGAGGATTAATCTTACAACGGGCACAAGTACGATGTAGCATGCAGTGAGAAATCCGGACTTTCCGGCGGAGGTGCCGAGATACATTCCCAGCTGTTGCAAGTTCATGGCCGTGCATAAGGCGAGCCCGCAAAAGAATCCGGCTTTCCAGTGTAGAAACCGCTCTTCGCGGTTGTGTGGCCTGCGCGGACTTTTGCCGAAAATATCAAGAATCTTGAAAATCAGGGCCAAAAAGGCGGCCGCGATAAAACAGCGTATGCACGAAAAGGTGAACGGCCCGAAGGCGTTGCCCTCAATTTGGGCTACAAAGCCCGACCCCCAGATGGCGGCGGTTAGAACGAGTAAAAGAGTGTAACCGAAGCTTGCCAAAAGAGACCTAAAGTCCCAATTCGCCGAAAATGAGCAGGTATTTGGAGATAGTCCTGCACCATTCGTAATGGAATCCGCTGTATGCGTTTACGACGCACTTGTCCCAGTCGGCCACTTCGGTCTTGTAGACGTTTACGGCGTCTTTTACACAACGCAGCATTTGGTGAGGAGCGTTGGCGTCGTCGGCCAAGAATGCGTTTGCTTCACCGGCGGTTTCCAGGGAATAGTGGGTGAGCATCGTAGATACGCCTACGGTGCGTCCGGTAATGGGAAGCGTGCCCGCAGCCATGGCTTTAAGGATGATGGAAGACGATGGTTCGCGGAGGTTCGCGGCAAAGAGAGCATCGGAGCCGGCGAGAGTGTCGCGCAGCTGTATGGTGCTGTCTTGCAGTTCGGAATCCAAATCCTGTACGTACATGACGTCAGGGTACTGCTTGGCAAAATCCTGGTAGTAGGTCCATTCGCCGCTTCTGGACGAAATGCCTACGATGATGAAAATGTCGAGACGTGCAATATCCGAAAGGATGGTGGCCAAGGTTTCGGAGGTGTTGCCCGCTTCTTCGTCCAGGTGGACGTAAAGGACCAACTTGCCGTCGAAGTCTACGCCCAGCTGAGATTGCAATTGGGCACGGGCCTTTGCCTTGGCTTCCTTGATGGGGAGGTTATCCTTGTTGAAGTCCCAGACCTGGTAGCTAACGCCGAATTGCACACCGATGAGTTTGTCGGCGTTTCTGTTCAAGAATCCGCTGATGCCGCCGGGCAGGTTGGTGTTCAGCATGGCGTCGCGGTAACCGGGAGACGGGAACAGCACCTTGGTGGCGTACAGAATTCCCACCTTGAGCAGGCTGACTTTACCCCAGAACTCGTAGCCGTCCATATTGTAATCCTTGCGGGGAAGACCGATCTTTTCGATTTCGCTGGAAGGAATATGGAAGTCGTAGGTGATGTTGTGGACGGTAAAGAAGAATGGGATCTTGCTTGCGAAGGCCTGGTAGGTGGTCTTTGCGAGGGCACCGGCGAGGGCTCCACCCCATTCGTGGCCAAGGATGGCGTTGCATTCAAATTTTGTCTCTTCGGCATAGGCTAGAGCGGCCGACGCAAGGAATGCGAACCGGATATGGTTGTCCGAATACGGAGCGCTCTGGGGAGGCCCATAAACATAGGGCCTGCCGAAGTATTCTTCATTGTAGATATAGGTGTGGAGGGGGTCCTTTTCGGAAACCCAGATTTCGTAGGGCTTGCCCTGCAGCTTTTCGACGCCGCTGTAAACGCAGCTGTAGCTGTCTACGTCAACCATGAGGTTCCTGAAGAACGGAGAACAGGTAAGAACCGTAGTTCCGGCGCTTGCAAAAGCGTCGGTCATGCGGTTAACCGCAGTTGCCAAAGGACTGGTTTTTCGCCAGTTTCCGGCCTCGGGGCTTACGACAAGGATGTTCATTCCTGCTCAATACTCCAAATAAAAATTTACCTATAGATAAAGTATAACATAAATTTATTTAATTATTTTTAGAAAGAATAATCCTCGGAATTAAATTCCTAGGAAAAAAGGTATTATTACAAAACAAAATCACTCAGTTGAAGGAAAATCAAATGAAAAAACTCTTTATTGCCTCTCTGGCTGCCGCCGTCGCATTCACGATGGTCGGCTGTAAGGGTACTAACGAAAAGCGCGGTGACGAACACCTTAAGGAAGGTCGTTATCGCAACGCTATCAATTCTTACCTTGAGGCTAAGAAGAAGGGTAGCATGTCCGATGAATTCTATGATAACTTCACGCTCGCTCTGGTTCGCGCCGCCGAAACTGAAGCCAAGAAGGATTTGAACAGCGACCTTATCAACGGTTACTTCGACAAGGCTTCCGTGAACATGGCTGAAGTCCAGAATGCAGATGTTGTCCAGGAATACGTGACGACGCTTGCCAACATCGGTAAGATGCAGGCCTCTCAGGAAGGCATGGATTACGGCACGATCGTGAACGCTTTCGCAAAGATCGATACCGCTTTGGTGACTGCAAAGGCCAAGGGTGCTGGTGAAGCTGCCGTGAAGGCTATCCGCACCGAAGCTGAAAATGCTTACGTTGCCAAGAACCTCTCCGAAGCCGTGGGCGAATCTGACCCGGTGGTGAGCGAATACCAGATTATGAAGATTGCCGAAATGGCACCGGAAAATGCTGACGTGAAGGCCGCTTTGAACAAGAGCCGTAAGGGCACTCGCGGTTACTTCCTGATCTTCGGTGAACAGATTGGCGAACCGGTCAGCCGCCGCGTGGACAAGTGGGGCTACGTGATGGCCATGCCGACCCTCAAGATGGCTCCGGGTTCTCTCTCTGCAGAACTCCAGTTCTGGGCTTCTACGGGTAACAACACTGAACTCGACCCCTCCAAGATCAAGCTCGTTTCTACCTCTGGCGAAGAAGTCTTTGCCAAGGGCAACAGCGGCTGGTGCGAAGCTGAAGTGCTCGTAGGCAAGAAGGGTCAGGAAAAGATCGAAAAGAAGAAGCAGAGCTTCAAGGGCAAGGGCAAGCTGATGAACGAATTCCAGTGCTCTGTGAACGTGAGCTTCTCTTACGCCAAGTCCTTCGTACCGGACTACATCGAATATAAGGATGAATTCGGTATCGGCCGTAAGTACCTCGGTCAGTAACAAGACCGGAACGGCTAGAAATAAGCAGTTTCTTACTCTACGGCCGTTCCTCTCGCCAACGCGACACGCTTACACTGTGTCGCTTATGGCTCACAAGACAAGCTTTGGGGTCGCGCTAAGCGCTCTGAGCATTGAGCTGTGAGCGCTCGGATAAAACCTTAAATTTTTTGAAAGGCGAGAGAAATCTCGCCTTTCTTTTTATTTGTAGGAGGGAAAATAAATGAAGGCTAGTTTAGGTAAGATTCACAGGTTCTATAGCCGGGTGTTACGGGCTGGCGTCTACAGAAACCCATGACGCTCGGTCATAGCCATGCAAGCATGGCTGCGACTCTCGCTTACTGGGTTTTGAAGCCCGTTAGAAGGGGTGTTGAAGACCTCTGCGAAAGTCTGTCCGCTAAGGGGTTCTTTTACGATTGGATATGCGTTTTCCCGTGAGTAACAAACGCCTCGTATTAACGAGGCGTGGTTACGAGAGCGAGCGCTCTGGGTACGTACTTTTATGATTGGGCGCGAGCGGTCTTGTTAGAAACTCGCCTTGCCGCTCAAACCGAGGGAAAACCTTGCCTTGCCAAACGGAGTTTTGTCGGTGTCGGTGAAGTTATAACCGTACCAGATAACGATTTCCGTATTCATGGTGGGGTAGAGGTAGTGGTTCATGCCCAGGAACTGGAAGTCGTCTTCGTGTACTTCGCGGTCCGGATCGTGGTATTCGTAAGAAACACCCAGGGTGTACTTCTTATGAATGTTGAAGCTGGGTTCGACGGCGAACAGCATCTGGTCGTCGGTCATGAGCTGTTCTGCGGCAGGATAATCCTTGTCCGTAATGGCGTAGAAGAACGTGGCGCCCAGATTGAAAATGGCGTAGTTCATGCTGGGTTCCAGCAAGAAGGAGTGGGTGCCCTTGCCCTTGTACGGGTGGAGTCCCCAAACGGCGTAGATACCGTAGTTGAACTTTTCGAAGCTCTTGGAGTAGTCTACTTCGGTACCCAGAACGTAGGTGTAGGGGCGACCGATGTCCTGACCGAACACCCAGTCGAGGCTCGGCTTGATAATCAAGTGTTCGTCGGTGTGGTTCAAGAGCGGGAAGGCGTAGGTGGCGAACATGGAAACCGTGTGGTCCGTGTCGTCGGAGGCGCCCAAGTAGAAAGCGCCCTGGCCATACTTTTCGTTGCCCACTTCGGCACCGAAACCGCGGAGGCTTTCTTCGCGGGTGATGACGGCGTAGCGGGAAGCGTCGCGCCAGAAGTAATAGTTGAATGTACCGGCGCTGTAGGTCATGTCACCGAAAATAAGGGTAACCTGGTGGCTCACATCCCAGCGGAACTGGACACCGTCAAAATCGAAGGAGTTGTAGCGGCCATCCGAACCCATGGCGGTGGAACGAGCGAGACCGTGGCGGACTTCAGATTCTTCCAGGTCGCCGTTTTCGTTTACAAAAGTGCTATGGGTGGTTCCCATGACGATAACGGAAATGTTTTCGTCGAGGTGGGCGTGCAGGGCGAGGTCAATGTCCTGGTTGCCGGCGTTGGTCGGGTCAAAATCGCTGTCAAAATAGCTGGCGTAGTCCATGTTCACATCGCCGTGGACTTGAATGTCGGCGGCGAGGGCCAATGTGGCGGCAGAGGAAATAGCCAGTGGCATAATCAATTTGCGCATATCAGTTTCCAATATGATTTGAAATTTCTTGTGCAAAGATAGAAATATCCGAAGGAAAAAGCCAATTCAAGGCCGTACGATTTTTGTAAATTTGCCCATATTCCTATTCATGAGGTCCCTAGATGTTCAATCGCGTTAGGTTTATTAGGCTGTTTGTAATTTGTGTCCTGCTGGCTTTGCAGAGCGCTTTCGCTATTTCGGCTGATGAAGCCATGGAAAAATCCAAGGCTTGGTTCAAGTCGGGCAAGGCTTGGAATCTTGAATTTAAGGTTCAGGTTTTTTATGCGGATTCCCCGGACATCGCTTCCCAAAATGGAAAGCTCCTGGTCGCTGAAGGAGACCGTTTTGTGCTGGATATGGCGGGTATCAAGTTTTACAGCGATGGCGAAGACTTGTGGCAGCACAATGTGGAACAGAAACAGGTGCTGATCAAGTCGGTGGAAGATTTGTCCAGTTCACTGCACCCTTCGGAACTCTTGTTCAAGTACCTGAACTGCAAGGCGAAAGAAATTGCAGAAGGCGAATTCAACAAGCAGAAAATGTGGGTGCTGAAGCTTGACCCGTCCAAGTATGCCGGGCAGTTTACCCAGATGGAAGTGTGGCTTTCGAAAAAGGATTTCTCCCCGAAGCGTCTTTATACGGTCGATCCTACCGGAAACGGTTCCTGGTACAATATCGTGAACCTCTCGGTAGTCAAGTCCTGGAAACCGGAAGACTTCAAGTACAAGCCTATCAAGGGCGTTGACGAAATTGACATGCGGTAATTTATGAAGCAGATTTTAAGAAAATGCATGTGGCTTGCGCTGGCGGCGCTCCCGGCCTTTGCTGCAGAAACATTGTTCAGCAACTATGCGCTGAACGTGAACTCAACGGGTAAAGCGGGAAGCCTTTGGGTGTTTTCCCGCGGCGACCTTTATAGCGGCGTGACCTTGTTGGACCTGAAGGTGGGTGCAACGGGTGTGCAGGTGGCTGAATCCAAGCAGGAACAAGTTTCGGATTCCATGACGGCCGTGCAGGCGGGGATCTTTAGCGATGTTCTTGCTGAACATCGCCGTACGCCATCGATTTATGCGGGCAAGCTTGGCTATGTGCTTCCGATGTTTGGACAAGATGACGACGGTTACTCGCTTATGCCTGCAGGATTCTTCTCGGTTCGCGGGATAGACAACTTGATTGAAACGCCTATCGCCACTCCCGAGGCATTGCAGGATATAGATACGGCTATGTACTATGCCGTTAGCGGTTTTGCTTTTGATTCTTCCAATAAACAACTTTGGTTTGCCCGCGGTGCCGCTGGCCTTGGACTTTACGACGTCTCGGGCGGTAGCCCCAAGCAGGGAACGTTCCAATTGAATTTGAAGACCGGTTCTCTTGATACCGCCAAGGTGAATTACAAGTGGAAAAACGATGTGAATCCTCGCATCTTTGACGTGAAGCAACATCCGACTACCGGTGACCTCTGGCTTGCGACTTCCAAGGGACTCTGGAAGCGCTCTGTCGATGGCAAGGTGTCCAAGCCTTCTACGGCGTTAGATACCAACGCCCGTGTCACGGGACTTTGGATGGGTGGCAATCCGCTGACGATTGTTGCCGAAACATCGCGCATGGAAAAGGAATCGATGAAGGGCGCCTTGTGGGTGCTGCGTGAAAATGCCAAGGATTTTGCGAAGGTGGATTTCTTGGATACGGCTGGTAAAAAGCAGAAGAAAGATGTGTACGACGATGGTGACTATACGGTTAGTAGCGTTGCCTTTATCGCGAATGTGGCTTATGTGGCTGTCCTTGGCCCGGGTGGAGGCGTGAGTGGCTACTTCAAGCTTGATTCTGCTGGAGTTCGCGCCTGGGACATGGACGAAGACGGTAAGAACCAGTGGCTGTACGGTTATGCTACGGGTGCTACCGACCGCGATGCCATCATTACTTCTATTTGCTCCTTCCCGTTGGATAACAAGACGGAAGGCCTTGCCATCTCTACTTATGGCAATGGCATTGCAGTTTCGGCGGATTCGGGCAAGTCCTGGAACACGATTTTGAACCGAGCCAAGCTGGGCGGAAACCTGGGATCCATTCGCATGGTGCCGTCGGTGATTACGGCGGGCGACCAGTCGCTGGTTTCTTACAAGGTGAGCAAGGAATCGAAGATAACTATCGATGTGTTTAGTTACGACATGCGAAAGGTTCGCACTATTGTCAAGGATGCTCATCGCGATGCCGATGCTTCGCGCAGCACGAACCCGAAGGAAGATTTCTGGGACGGTCGCGACAAGGCCGGCAAGGCCTGCACCATGGGCGTTTACTATGTGCGTGTCAAGGATAACCACGGCCATATCGGCTGGGGCAAGGTGATGACCTTGGGAGGGCGCCGGTAATGAAAAAGTTGATTATTGCTCTTGCCCTTTTAATGTCGGTATCTGCGGTGGCAGGGAAAAAGGCGACGCTTGGCGGCTTTGACGGCTTTGTTGAACGTATGGGTGCAGGAACCCGCGAACTGGGCCGTGGCAATACGGGCTCTGCGGATACGGCGTCTATGCCGGCGGCTTACTGGAACCCGGCTATTCTTGGTTTCCGCGAAAACTTTGTGTACACCTTGAACGCTGAAAAGCGTGACCTGGACCGTATGGGCGGTTCGCTTGGCCTTGAAACCAAGGTGGGGAAGCGTATGGGCGTGGGCTTTGCCATGCTTTACCGCGGCGACTTGAACTTTGACGTGATTAACGAAGACGATGAAACCATGGGTACGGCGACGCCTTACTTTACCATGATGTACTTGGGCTTCGCTTACCGTGCCACCCGCCGAGACGCCTTTGGTATTTCTCTGTCCATGAGTTACGACAACATGGATATTTCGGAATATTACGAAGGCATTGAACTGGTGGATGATTACCGCAGTCCGGTAACGCTCAACTTGAGCTGGCTGAGACAGTGGAATGACAAGTGGTCCACTTCTGTGGTCATCCGTAACTTGAGCTTCAGCGAAAACTTGTCTGCAAAGTGGAGCAAGAATACCAGTACCGATAATTCCGTCGAAAGCACCGATGGCGTGCGCCCGAAGGTGTTGCAGATTGGTGTGGGTTATCGATCCAAGATTGCAGGCCTGCCTGTTTACGCTTGGATGGAAGCGCTCGATTACCAGATCGCCGACACCTTGTTGGCCTTTGACCCTGATTTGCATGTGTGGACGGGTCGCGTGGGCTTTGAATGCGAAGTGATTCCCGATGGCACATTGCGTCTGGGTATGGATGACTTGGACTGGACCGTAGGTGCAGGCTACAAGTTCCAGATTCGCATCGGCAAGAAGAAGTATCCCTTCGACGTAAACTACGCTTTGATTTATGAAACGGAAGCGGGAATCTGGACTCCCCTTAGCTTTGGCCTGCGGGGCTCTATTCCGTGATTTCAAAAATCTTTATAGATGGCGTTCGTAGCATTGCCGGGTTTGAAACGGAGTTCGGGCCCGGCATTACGGTGGTTCATGGCCCTAATGGCTGCGGAAAGACTTCTATACTGGAATCTGTGCATTTGCTTGCCCAGGGTTTTTCTTTCAGGGCGAAAGACCTGAAGGAGATGATTGCCTGGAAAGGCGACGAATTGATTTTACGAGGATGCTTTGACGATTCCGGTCAAAGCGTGAATCGTGGAATCCGCGTAGGTCGCCGGAGTTGCGACGTGCGCGAGAATGGCGAAAGCCTTAAGTCTCCGACGGCATTTTTTGGAAATATTCCGGCGGTTGTGATGCAACCTTCGGATATTGAACTTTTGCGTGGTGCTCCTGAAGTGCGCAGGCGCTGGCTTGATGAAATCCTTTGCTACCGTTCGCAGGCGAATGCCTCGGTACTTAAGCGTTACCGCCGCGTGCTGCAACAGCGCAACCAGTGGCTGCGCCAATACAAGCGCGAGGGAGTTGCTACCGGCGGCGAAGACTTGTTCCATGTACTTACGGAACAGCTGGTGGATTTGGGTGCAAAACTCTGGGCGACCCGCATTGAACTCTCCAAGGAAATTTCCCCGATCATTACGGGCTACTACCGCAAACTATCGGGTGGCGTAGATGAAATCGCCTGTGCCTACAAGAGCTCTATCCTCAAGGAACTGGACGCTCTCGACGGCGCAGAATTTCTGGATGACTCTGAGCTGGACAAGGCTGCCATGGCGGCAGACCGGAGCGGTCTTTATATTGCATCGGATTCGGGAGAATCTGAAGATGGCTCTGTCGACGAGAATGCATTGCGCGAAGCCTACCGCCGCAAGCTTGCTGGCTTGGAATTTGCCGAAAAGATTCAGGGGATTACGCTGTCCGGCCCCCATAAAGATGACTTGGGCGTATGCATTGGCGAAAGCGAAATGCGTTCTGCCGGTTCTCAGGGCCAGTGCCGTTGCGCTGCTGTTGCCATGCGCTTTGCCGCGGTAGATGTGGCTTCTCGTTACTTGAGCAAGCCGATTCTTTTGCTTGACGATATTTTTGCTGAACTAGATGTGGACCGTCGCGATGCGGTGGCGACACTCATTCGTGAAAAGTCTTGCCAAGTAATTATTGCGACGCCGCAGCTAGAAGAATTGCCGTTTAAGGCAGATGCGGAGATAAAAGTAGGAAGTAGGCAGTAGACAGTAGGAAGTTGGCTGTAGGCGGATAGACGTTTGGGCAAAAAAAGGCCCCGCATTTTAAGCGGGGTCTCATTAGTCTAGGCTCTAAGTTCTGCCAACTGCCAATTATTTTTTCAGCAAGTCACGGATTTCGGTGAGGAGCTTTTCTTCGGCAGACGGTTCAGGAGGTGCCGGAGGAGCAGCCGGGGCTTCTTCTTCTTTCTTACGCATGTTCTGCATGAAGCCGAGGAACTTCTTCATGACGATGAACACCACGATGGCAACGATGAGGAAGTCGATGATGCCGCCGATGAAGTTACCGTAGGGAATGCTCACGCCTTCGGCAGTCGTGAATGCGAGAGACTTGAGGCCTTCGCCAGCATCCTTGCCGCCGCCCATGGCGATGATAGCGGTAACGCTCGGCATAACGATGTCGTTAACGAAGGAGGTGACGATTTTGCCGAATGCACCACCGATGATCACACCGATAGCCATATCGACGATGTTACCCTTGAACGCGAAGGCTTTGAATTCTTCGAGCAGGGATGATGCTTTACCTTTGATACCCATATTGGTTCCTTTTGTTGAAGTTAAGATAAAAATATGTTTAAAATATCGCTTTGGCAAGAGGGTTTTCTAAATTTGAGTTGTTATGTCATGGTTTATTCTAGCCCTTCTTTCGGCGTTCTTTTTGGGGTGTTATGACCTCGCCAAGAAAAAATCGGTGCAAGACAATGCGGTTCGTGTAACCCTGTTCTTTTGCAGTGCCTTTTATGCTCTTTTTATGAGTCCGTTGCTTTTGACGGGGCATTGCGAATCTTTGCCCCTGCAGAGCCATGTGTATCTTTTTGGAAAGGCGGCCATTGTGGGTGGCAGCTGGATTTTGACCTATAATGCGTTGGCTCATTTGCCCTTGAGCATTGCGACCACTATTCGTGCCCTCGCTCCTGTATTCACGATTTTTATTGCGGTTACCTTTATGGGAGAACGCCCCTTTGCGCTCCAGTGGGCGGGTGTTGCCATCTGTATTTGCTCTTATGTGGGGCTGAGCCTTGCGGGCCGTAAAGAAATGGGGCATTTCTTCAGTAACGGCTGGGTGATTTGTATGGTGCTGGGCACGCTTTTGGCGGCCTGTAGCGGCGTGTACGACAAGTTTATTTTGCAGCGCATGAACTTTGACCCCCTTACGGTTCAGGTGTGGTTTAGCATTTATATGATGCTTTGGCAGTTCGTGATTTGTGCGGTTACCTGGTTCCCGACGCGGCACAAGACGACTCCCTTTAAATTCCGCTGGTCGATGCTTTTAGTGGCCGTACTCCTGATTATTGCGGACCGTTGCTACTTTGTAGCGGTGAGTGACCCTGATGCCCTTATTTCGATTATTACGGTGTTCCGCCGTTCTAGCGTGCTGATTTCGTTCTTTGCAGGACTCATTTTCTTCAAGGAACGCAAGAGCAAGATGAAGTTTATTGCCTTGCTGGGAGTGATTCTCGGTATTTGCCTGATCGCTCTCGGAAAATAGTCTAGCTTTCTACTAAATTTATCGGTATGAAAGGCATTACAGGAACAATTGGTGCAGGAAAGTCGCTGGTCGGTCGCATTTTGCGGGACCGGAAGATTCGCGTGATTGACGCGGATGTGGCGGTGCATCACCTGTACCGTGACGACAAGGCTTTGCGAGCTGCCATTGCCAAGGAATTCGGCGAAGATATGCTGACGGAAAAGGGCGTTAGCCGTACCCGTATGGCAAACTTGGTCTTTTGTGATCCGACGGCAAGAAAGCGCCTGGAGGCCCTTGTGTATCCGGCTCTCACGCAGTACATTCTACGTGCAAATCCGGCTTTTGTCGAGGCCGCCCTATTTGAAAATGTTCCTGAACTGGTATCGCGCCTAGATGAAATTTGGGTGGTGAGCGCTGCTCGGGAAGTTCGCAAGAATCGCCTGATTGAAAACCGCGCTTTCAGTGAAGAAGATGCGGAACGTCGCATAGAATTGCAATCAGCCAAAGATAGTGAAGAGGAATGGAAACGACTCTTTCCGGGTAAGAAATTGCGATTTATCGATAATTCGGGCGACGAGGCTCAATTACAGAAAATAATAGAGCAACTTTTGTAGAAATTAAAAATGCAGCATCACAGGGGCGCTGCATTTTTATTGGGTGGGATTGGGAGGATCTTGTTTCAGTTAGCGGACTTTCTTGCCGCCGATGCTGAAGTAACTCTTGATTCCGTTTCTGTCGGTGTATTCCACCTGGACCTTCTTGCCGCGCATCACGAGACGCTTGCCTTCTTGGGGCTTGGCGAGCTTGATGCGGTTGCGGGCAGCCGGAATAGTGGTCAGTTCGTACTTGGCATTAACCGGAGTCTTGATGTCGTAGGCGCTGCCAGTAGAAGCAATTGCCTGGATGCTGCCAATAACGTAGGCGAAGGGGGCGTTCCAGTTGATGGCCACTTCGTTGGTGGCGTAGCTACAAGAATTGTCGTAATAGGACTTGGCAACAGCATTTGCATTGTTGTATTGCTTGGCGCAATCCGTAGCCGAAGCGTTGGCGCCGCCGGCAACCATTCCCGGAACAGGGGCTTCGATGCTGTCAGCCTGGCTTATGCGGTGATGCGGATTCATGACCGGGTTGACACCGTAGCCGGTGAGGTATGATTTGTCAATGGGGTTGCGACCCAAGATGTAGTCCACAATGCTCTGGGCTGCGTTCATGTACTTTTCTTCTTTGGTCAGAATGTAGGCGTGAATCAGAACCATGCCCTTGTTGGCGGCAACGCCGTTGGATCCCCAGTAGAAGTCGTCTTTATCGAGAGCGATACCGTAGCCGTTGTTGTCGAGGGACTTGATGAAATTGTCGGCCATGTTAATGATGATGGCGCTTGCAGAATCCACCATTTCGGGCTCGAAGGCGTCGGGGCTCATAGCGATGGAGAAAATTCCTAACATGTAGTTGTTCTGCCAGCTTTGGAGCCTGGCCTTCTTGTTATTGATGGGGAGCTTCTTGATGGCGGCTGCAACAGTGGTGTCGCCACTGACGCGGTACATTTCGATGAGAGTCCAAAGTTTGGATGCCCAGTCGGTAGCTCCTGTATAAGAACCGGTGCCGACATCTTTGGGCTGTTCGTAAATTTCATAGGGGTGAGCAATTGCCCAGTTGTGAGCCTTTTGGGCTGCAATAATGCATTTTTCTGCAAATTCAGGATCGTAGGGCTTGTAAATTTCGGAAGCAAGCGTAACGACTGCTGCAAAGTCCCAAGTAGCTTCTACAGCTTTACCGATAGCGTAGCGCTGGGCGGTTGCCTTGGCGGGCATGATGGTGCCGGCGAACTGCTTGGTGGTCAGCTTGTGGAAGACGCCGCCATCGTCATCTTGCATGGTAAGCATCCAGTCCAGATTCCAGCGGATTTCATCCAGAAGGTCCGGGACTTCGTTCTTGCTTTCGGGAATGTTCAAGTTGAGAGTATCGTAATAGGCCTTGTTCTGCTGGTAAAGCTGCAGCAAGGTGTATGTCGAAATACCGGAGTTCACAATGTACTTGCCGTAGTCACCAGCATCGTACCAACCCTTGGAGCCGTTAAAGGTTGCGTCGAGATCGGTCTTGCCGGTGGATTTGTGGTACTTGACGGCAGTATCCGGGTGGCCAGCGGCGCGTGCGTAAATGCCTGCGTATTCTTCTTCGAGGGCCGTAGAGGCACGCTGGAAATAGAAGAACTTGATGGATGCCTTGCCTGCTTCTTCGAGGGCGTTGTCACCAATAGTGATGGGGTGACCGATAGGTTCGTCATCGACATAGGCTTGGTACTTGCCTGCAGTCTGGATTTCAGAGAAATCGACCAAAGAGGCGGCGGTGTCGCCAGCAGGAATCCAGGTTTGTGCGGCGGGAGCAGTTACCTTGAGAGCTTCTTCGCCACTTTCGGACTTGAAGACGATTTCTTTGCCTTCGGCGCCGATAACGGCCATCTGCTTTTGACCCTTAGTAAGGAAGCCGACCTGGTTGTGGTAGGCTGTCGCTGCGAACAGGCTGCTTGTACCAAGAGCCGTAATCGCAAGAACCGGGGGAAGAATCTTGTTGAGCACCATAAAAACATCCTTGTTTGTTTTTTTATAAATCTAAACCTTTTCGCGACGGCAAGGTAGGGGGAGCGAGGTAGAAAGTGGTTACACTTGAAAACTACGCAGTTAGCTATATTTGTGATGTGAATTACGAACTCCGCATAGAAAAAATGGTGCAGGGCGGCGAAGGAATGGCCCGCCTGCCCGATGGTCGCGTTTGCTTTGTGCAGGGGGGCCTGCCGGGTGAATTGTGCAAAGTCGAACTTTCGCAGAACAAGAAAGATTTCACGCGGGGTCGGGTTGTTAAAGTACTTGAAAAGAGTGCCGATCGCGCGGAACCGAAATGCCCCTTATTTGGCAAGTGCGGCGGCTGTAGCCTGCAACATTTGGCAAGCGAACAGCAGGCGCCGTATTTGGCTCGTGTAGAACGTGAAAATTTTAGGCGCTTGGCTCATGCGGAATTGCCCGAAGATTTCAAGATTCATGTTGGCCCTGCGTGGGGCTACAGGAATCGTGCCCGCGTGGTAATTGCCCGTGCAAAAAATGGCAACGTCAGCTTCGGTTTCCGTATGCAAAAAAGCAACGGAATTATCCCCTTTGAAAGTTGCCCAGTATTGACGCCTGCGCTCAATGCATTCCTGAAAGAAAATGCGGCGAAGATTTTTGAAGAATCGGTAAAGAACAATAAGCGTCCGCCCAGGAATTTTGAATTGGACGTGAATCTTTTCGATAATGGAAAGGGCGATGTCAGTTTCTATTACAAGGGAATGACCGCCAAGGATTTTGAAAAGAACGCCGTAAGTGTTGTCGATATTGCGGGTGCTCAAATCCGCTCGGACGCATCGGTATTTTTCCAGAGCAATTTGGCCCTTTTGCCGGAACTTGTGAGTGCCGTGCAGACTGCCGTTGACGAAGGTATTGCAAGCGGCGAGGCCAGTGACGCATGGCTCATTGACTTGTTCAGTGGAGTCGGATTCTTTGCGGCCCTGTTGAAAGACCGCTTTAAAAAGATTACGACGGTGGAACGTGAAGAAGGCTGCTTGAAACATGCCCGTTTGAATTTAAACGGGGGAGCCGTTCAGAAAAACGTAGAGAATGTCTCGGCTGCGGCTGAAGAATGGCTTGTGAAAAATGTGGTGGATGTGCCTGCTACCTTGATTGTGGATCCGCCCCGTACCGGCCTCCCTGTAGAAGCTCTTGACGCCATTGTGAAAAGTTCTGTTAACAGACTGATCTATGTTTCTTGCGATCCGGTGACCCTTGTCCGTGACTATGCAAAATTTGCGCAGGCGGGGTTTAGCCTCAAAAAGGCGGAAGGATTCGCCTTTTATCCCCAGACGCCCCATTTGGAGATGATGTTCATCCTTTCGCGATAGCCGAAAAAAAGAGTTTTTTCTAGTTTATTCGGTAAGCAATGGAGGCGAGTATGAAAAAATGGTTGTTTGCGATAGTGACCGCATGCCTGTTTGCTGGGTGTTCGGTCGAAGAAACCGCAATCGTTTGCGGCAGGGAATGGAACCCGGCCCTCGATGTCGTGGCCGATACCATGAGCGAGTTCGAAATGAGAGACCCGCTGATAGTGCAGTTCCGTTACGGAAAGAGCTTTGACTTTTCGATGCTCAAGACATCCTTCTACGAAGGTACGATTGCCCACAAGGGTGAAAAGATTTGGGATCACGAAGTGGCCGTTAGTGACAAGCAGTGGGTCTACACGCTGCAGGGCAAGTCCCGCCATCATATGGGTGTGATGACTGCTCGCGAACTATGTCGTAAAAAAGAACCGGGTCCGGTTGTCATTGAAGTCAGTGGCGACGGCAAGGTGCTTTTGTCTAAACAGATTCTCCTTACTAAAAATCGGTAACACATGAAGAAAATTTTATGCGCAGTCACAGCTGCCCTTATCCTTGGCGGTTGCGGTGAATCAAAAGTCAACGTTAGCTACAAGGTGGACGCCCCTGTTACGGTAGAACTTTATGCCGAAGGCTATTTTTCGACGATAGACCTGAAGGGTGAAGAAAAAATGGGGACGGTGACTGCCGCCTATGCGAACTTGACCTATTCTAATTCGGGCGACACCCTGAAGGTTCACCGCGATTACGTGATGGACAAGTCTCGTGGTTATCTTAAGAACTACATGCCTTCGGAACTGGCTTGGCGCGTGAAGTCGGTGGACTTGAAGGCTATTGACCGCGAGGTAAAAAGCGTAGATGGCCTCGACAATGGCTACGATTCCTTGCTGGCCCGCATTCCCATGCCCGAAGTCTGGCGTAAACAGCTTCTGAACCCGGAATACAAACCGCACTTGAGACGCCTCGAAAAGCACCGCTGGGAAATGGACCACATGCTGTTGGGCGATGTGCCTGCCAAGGGCAACATTACGCAGATGCTTAAGGATCAGGGTCGTCTGAACTTTGCCTTGATTCAGGTGGATTCCGTGGTGGTGAAGGGCTTTGAAAACCGTGATCACCGCCGTTGCCTGGATTACGTCGTGTACTTGTGGGAAATGGAAAGTTTCCCGTACTACATCTGGGAACAGCACGTGAATAGCAACATTGTCCCTGAAAAGTTCAAACACTACAATAAGGGACTTAAGGCGGAATACCAGACTCAGTTTGAAGTGATGATCGACCCGACGACGGGCATCCCCTGTCAGGAACGCGAAGTCAAGGTCGGAACGCACACGATGGTGAACCCTGAAACCAAGGATACTACCACCTTCAAGAGTCAGATTACCCTTGAACGTCTTTATACCGTGAAGAGACCTGAAGCGGAAGAAGCTAAGGAATAATTCCGGGCATGATGCGCAGGCTTTTTTATATATCCTTAATTTCTGGCGCGCTCGCTCTTGCGGGCTGCTCCACGCACCCGTCGCCGCAACAGACGATGGTCGATGACCGTTACATGGTCTACAAGGAAATGGAAAAGGCTTACCGCACGGCGGAAGAAGAATACCTGAACCTGCTCTTTAACATCGAGCGTATGCCTGAAGAAGAAGAGTTGTGGATCATGAAGCGTGACAAGATGCTTGAGTTAATGCAACTCAAGGAACTTATGCTGAATGCCCGCAACGAACTGGACCAGGCTATGCAGGAGTGGGAACGCCATATGCTGGACCTGCAGGCCGAACAGAAGAAGGCGCAGGTCAAACAGTATAATCCGAATTTCACTGGACGTGACGCGGAACGCACTAGTCCCGGACAGCTTTTGCCCGGCGAAGTCAAGCCTAAACAAAAATACGGCGAACTTTAGTTACTGCCAACTATTCTGGAACCCCATTCCAATAGAGAACTTGATGCGGGTGGGGGCGATGCTTTCGGGGATGCCCGGAACATCGATAGGTGTAAGCTTCCTACCGCCTTCGAGGTTTTCGTCTTCGCCGATGCGGTTCAGACCGCGGGCGAACGTAAGCGAAATGTCAAACGGAGTGCCGTAGAAGATGCGGTTGCTCATACGGAAGGATAGACCTACAGAACGGTCCCAGAAGTTGTGGTCGGTCAGCTTGTCGGTATCGATCCACTTGTTGTTCCAGGCGGCGCCAATCTGGGCAAACCCGTCGATGTAGAAACCGCGTGTCTCAAAAATCCATAAGCTCTTGCGCCAATCGTCATAGACCGGGAACAAGTAGTGAAGTTCTGCGATAGCAGTTTTGGTGCCTGCCAGCGTGTAACTTTCGGAGTTGCGCAGGTAGGGGTAGCCTTCGAGGAATATGGGGTCGTAGTAGTAAGAATCGAGGGTGTCCTGGTCTGCGTCGGTGGACCATTTGAAGATGCCTGCGATTTTTCCGCCGGCCGCTAGGCGGGCGCCGGTAAGCGGGCTTTGGATGCTTCCGTAAAGGTTGATACCGAATTCGTTGATGTGGAAGTTGCGGTACTTGGGCGTGATTTTGCCGTTAGAGTTGACGGTAAAGCTTTCGGCGAAAGTGCCGGGGCGGTACAAGTCGGAATTGGAGGTCTGCAAGTAGAGTCGCATTCCGTTGCCTTGACCGTTGATTTCGGAGCCTTCGGCATGGTCCCCGTAGAGGCCGAGGGCGATGAGCAGGCTTAAGCGTTTTTGATAAGTCCAGTCGAAGTTGTCTTCGTACAGGTTGAAGTTTGCCCAGTCGTAACCCAAGGCCACTTGCAGTGTGTCGATGCTCTTGAAGACGCTGTAACCTACGCCTGCCATAATGGCCTGCATGGGAATAGCGTAGTGGGTAATGCCGAGGCTATCGCCACCATGAGCGGCAACGTCTTCGTAGCGCAAAGTATCCTTGCTGGTGTAGTTGGCGTAGGTGTAGCTAAGGGAAAGGTCCAGAGGTGTGCTCTTGTTTTCCCATGCCACGAAGAATTCTTTTTCTTGTTCGGGGTTGAGGCCGTCGGTGTTGATGTAGTCGAAGCCTGCGCCTAGTTCTAGCAAGAATCCGATTTGAATGGTGTTCTTTTTAAGCGGATCCGAAAGGATGGCGGCAAGACCTGCCTTGGCCTTGACCTTTCCATCGCCGAAGACGGTGAGGTCGGGGGCATTTTCGCTGAAGACGACCATGGGAACGAACAGGGGAACGAAGGGGATGGGTTTGTAATCCTTTTCGATGCCCGCCAGTTCGATGTCGGTCAGTTCAATGGGCTTTACGATACGTTCGGGAAGCTTGCCCTGCAGGGTAATGGCTGCAGGGGCGGGCTTTTGCGCAATGGTGCGGGTGGTGTCGCTGACCTTAATGATGGAGTCGCGGAGTGTGACTGCGGGAACCTTGGCGCAGGAATCAGTGGCGGTAGAGTTCTCGCAATTCCATGTGGTGTCGGCAACCTGAATGATGCTGTCTCGCTCGCTGACGGTGACTGTGGTGTCGTCGATCATGGGAACGGTGGTGTAGGCTATTTTGTAGAGCGAGAAACCGTCCTTGTCGTATTCCGTAAAGTAGAGCGTGTCTCCGGCGAGAACCGGAGTGAAGGCGCCGCCGATAACGTTTGTAAGTGGTGTCTCGGCGCCGGAGGTCAAGTCTTTTTCAATCAGGTTGAAAATCCCGTTACGGTTACTAGCGAAGACAATCTTGTTGTTGTCCAGCCAGTTGACGTCTCGTTCGTCGAAACCTTTTGTGCTGACAATCTTGAAGTTCTTGCCGTCGCTATCAATGACGGCGATGCCGCGAGTCTCGTTATCGAAGAAACCGAATGCAATGCGCTTGCCGTCGGGGCTGAATTTCGGACTGTATATATTGTAGTAGTCGAATTTGGCGTCAGGTACGAAAATGTCGACGGGATCTTCGGAAGTGTAGTCGGTGAAATCCTTGGGGTATGGAACCTTGGCCAGCTTGAATCGGGTACTGTAAGGTTCGCGCATGGCGAAGATAATGGTCGTTCCCTGGGCGTCAATGGCAGGGTAAACGGCGTCGGCGAGGTAAGTGACGTAAAGTTCGTGCTTGTTGGTGTCGCTGACGGCGATGTCGAAATGGGCGTGCCCGTCCTTGTCGCGGTTCTGGTAGCTGACGTAGGCAAGAATGGGACCTTGGACACTATCCTGATGGACGTCGATACCCTTGTCCATCCATCCCTTCTTGATTTTAAAGCCGTGCTTAGCGTAGTCGCCAATGTCGATGAGGTCGGATTCGTTCTCGATTTCAATTTCGCCGATTTCTACGCCGTCGATATTGTTGCTGGAGTCCTTGGCGCTGGAGTCCGCCTTGTCGGCGCTGGGGAGTTTCATTTTAAAGAGTCCGCCGTCGAACCAGAGTCCGCCGAAGTTTGAAACGCCGTAAAGTTCCGTGCCGGCGACAACGGGGAAGTCTTGCCAGAAAGAACCTTCGGTGAGCTTGATGCCCTCAATGAGATGGCCGACGCTGTCGCGTTGGGCGCGGTAATGTTTGGTGATTTCCGCTTTCCAGTTGTCGTAAAGTTCCTGTTCGCTAATGCCCAGGACCTTCTTGATTGCTCCGTCCAGAGTGAGGCGGTGGTATTTGGACATTTCATGCCAAATCTTGGGCATGGCGTCTTCGCCATAGGTCGCACTAATATAGCGTACCAGCGAAAAACCCTGGGTGTAAGGGCCTAGTTCTGCGAACAGGGAATTGTCCGAGAAGTCGTGCATGTAGGGGAGCGTAAGCAGGCTGTCGTTCAAGGCTGCCACGCGAAGCAACATGTCGCGGTGGGTGTCCCAGGCGTCAAAACCCATACGGCTGGATTCGTACTGAGCGGTACCTTCGGCGAGCCAAAGCGGCTGCAAAGTAAAAGGAATCAGGGTGGCAAAATCTTGCGTGGTACGTTCGTTATAGTAGTCGGTATAGCTGACCTGCAGACCGTAAATGCTCGGCTTGAACTTGCTTGCGTTTTCGATACTGACCAAGTGACTGAATTCGTGAGTCACCACGTCCGAAAGCCAACCATGGCTGCTGCGAATTTTAAAGTCCCAGTTGGTGAGCCAAAGGTTGATGGAGTTCTCGCTAGGGATTGCATTGCCGTTGCTGTAGAGGGCGTTGTTGAGAGTCGCGTTCACTCGGCCAGGCAGATCGTGGTGGTAACGGTTGACTACGGAATCATAAACCGCTTCGGCGTAAGCAGAAACTTTGGAGGCGTGCGAACTATATTCGGCGGGATAGATGAAGTTGAAATGGTCGGTGCTTGCGGCTTTCCAACGGATGTCGCTGTTGTTGCCGTAAAAGCCTACGGCGAAGGTAGAAACACTTGCCGATAAGACCGTTGCCGTTAAAACCGATAAAAAGCTCGAAATAGACGCGCGCATAGTAAAGTACAATATACAAAAATGCCAGGGTACAAAAAGTCTCCCTATTCAAGTAGAATAGGGAGACCCCAAGGAGTTGATGTTTAAGCTTATTTATTATTCTGCAACGCCGAGGCCAAGGGCCTTGTCGATGCCATCGATGAGCTTGGTGCCCTTGAGTTCACCTTCGAACAGCGAGAAGTTGCCGGTGTAACCCCAGTGCGTCCAAGGAATCTGGAGGGTGTCGCAGATTTCGCGCATGGCGGTCAGGTAGTTCAAACGGTCTTCGGCGGTAGACTTGAGGTTCAAAGCGCCGAATTCGTTGATGATCACCGGAACATTGTTGGTGGCGGCCCACTTTTTGGCCTTCAGGATTTCAGCCATGATGGCTTCCTTGCTGCCGGTCTTGTAGTAGTTCTTGATGGCCGCTTTCACGTAAGACTGAGTGCTCTTGGTAACACCGAAGTCGCCGGAAACCGTGGACCACTTGGCCGGATCGTAGGGGAACGGAATTCCCTTGATGGTGGCGTAGTCCGTCCAGGAACCGCCTTGGTGCGTAAAGGCGAACGGTTCGTAGGTGTGAATCACGTAAACGATGTTGTCGTCGGTGAACGGGGTGCGTTTGATGAGCAGTGCAATGGAATACCACTGTGCGTCACCGAAGAGAATCGTGTGCTTCTTGTCGACCGTGCGGATAGAGTCGATCATGGCCTGTGCTGCAATGGTCCATGTTGCGGCGGGCACCTTGCCGTTAGACATATCGGGCTCGTTCAGCAGTTCGAAGAACAGGTCTTCGCGAGTATTTTCGGCGTAGTGGGCGGCCACATGCTTCCAGGTTTCTGCCATCATCTGGATGTACTTGTTGTTCTTGGCGCTAGTAGCGTTGTAGCTGTTATCGTATTCGTGGTAGTCAATCACGAACGACATGTTGTGCTTGCCGGTCCATTCTACGAAGGAATCGAGAACGGTAAAGAGCGTGCTGTCGTCAAAGGCGAGTTCGACGGTTCCCGTGGTGTCCTTGACAAATGCGTCGCGGTTGGTGGCGTACAGGTCAAGGTCAATCGGCAAACGAAGACTCTTGATTCCGTTGTCGGCCAAAAGCTTGATGTCGGTTTCGTCAAAGACGAATTCTTTGAACTTGCCGTCGGCATTTTCAAGCCAGTTCGTGAAGTTGATACCCTTGTTCAGGTACTTCATGGCCTTTTCTTGCAGCGGGTTCGTGACCGTGATTTCGGCTTCGGTGAATTCGACCGTCGGAATCACCGGGTCCTTGATTTCCATATCGGGCTTGTCTGCTTCAACTTCAGAAGTGTCTTGCAGATAAACGTTGTCTATGAACAGCGAGTCCGTAATGATTTTGCCCTTGGTTCCCTTGGCTTGGAAACTAATGGCCTTGATGTTCTTGGCATCGAATGCAACTTCTTTGCCCCAGCCGCCCTGAACGAGGTCCTTGAAGCGGATGACAGCCTGTGTCCAGGTGCGAGATGCCCTGACCTTGGCCAAATGAACGTCATAGTCCTTGACGTCATTAACTTCGATGTGGACTTCGTGTGCACCACCCATATACCAATAGGTAATGCCGCCAAAGCGTCCGTTTTCGTCGTCAACGGCGACCTGGATGCCCCAGCCTACATACGGATCGTATTCGTAATCGCCTTGATCGAGAGTGTAATTTACTTGCAATGCGTAGCTGGAACCGTTGTTGACTGCACCGGCGATGATGTCTCCGTCTTCGTTTACGGGAGTCGTGATGACAGAGGCTCCGTCGTTGTCGACGTCACTGTAAGTGTACCAGTAATCGTCCAGAGCGCTCGAATGGTTGTCGCCGTCTTCAAAGTCGTCAACCAGGAGACCCTTGCCTGCGGCGGGTGTGATATTGCCCTGCTCGGGGGTGGGTTCTGTGGTGGGCACGGTAGAATCGGTGGGCACTACAGTGGTGTCGTTGGGGGTGACGACAGAATCTGCAGGCGTTGTGCTAGGATCGTTTCTCGGAGTGGTTGTGTTGGTAGAATCCGTTGGTGTAACTTCAGGATCGGTGATGGTAGTCTTGTCGGAAGAATTGTCGCTACAGGCGCTCATGAAGAGGAGTGCTGCGGCAGAAAGTGCTAGGCTGGTCTTGGTTTTGAAGTTCATCTTGACCTCGTTTGTTTGAAACCTTGGGTTGTCCCAATTCCCTTTTACCCTTAATCTATTATTAAAAGGGCGTAATGAGTTTAGTAAATTGGCCTGTTTTTGCGCAGGTGTATCGGGTGTGTCGTGCCTTGTTTTGGCTTTTTTTGCTATTTTTTCTCATAAATGCGCTTTTTTTCTGAAAATTACCATAAATCCATTAGCTTTGTCCGCAAGGAAAAGCCTATAGATTTGTGCTGGGAATCACAGAAAATGGTTGATAGGCGCTATGCCGGATGCAACCGCATTGATTTGCAGAAAGGGGAAGTCCCCTCTTACGGATACGTTTCTGGCGATAACCTGAAGCCGGTGGGCGTTTACGTTGTCATGCGTGGGCGAAAGATTCCCGATGGCGTGTATGTGTACGATGCTGCCGGCAAAAGCAATACTCCCGATGCAATGGGGCAACTGGTGCGTATTGGCGGCAAGGACGAAATGAAGAAAATCGTGGCCGCCTTCCCGGACAAGGATTTTGCCGAAGAAGCTCCGATGCTCTACATTTTTACGGGACTTTTAGAACGTGCCGTTTGGCGCTTTAGAGAATCTGCTTATGCGCAGGTGATGCAAGATGTGGGCGCCTGTGCGGGCAGCGTCTTGTTGCATTCAAGGTTCAAGGGGGCTAAGGTTTTTGCCTTGAGCGGATTTGTCGATGACCAAATTGCAATCGCTTTGAATTTGCCTTCTACAGAGATTCCCCTGGCAGCTCTTGCGGTGTTCCCGGAATATTGCGAATTGGCATTTGATTCGGTTGACGGTGGTGTAGGCGAAACCGCTTATTCAAACCGTAGCGAAATGGATGCTTCTGCCGGCGACTTGACGGAATTGCAGGCGGCAGACAATGTAGTTGCTTATGATCCAGCTCGCTATCCGTCGCTATTCATGCGCCAGAACCGCGTGGAAAATATCACGGATCTTTTGAAGTGCATTCGCATTCGTAGGCTTTCGACGCAGGCTTATCCGGGCGATGAATTCCCGCTGACGCCCGCAAAGTTCGATGCTGCCCATTACTTGGACAAAATTTCGGATATTGAGACTCCCTTGAACAATCATTTGCCCTTTAAGAAGGCGGGGCTGGACTTGGATGATTTCTCCAGTATGCTTCGCTGGCTTGAAGTGGGACAAATCAATTTGTTCGGTGCGGGACTTCTAAAAATCTGGATAGTCTCTTTCGACGTGATGTTTGTCTACCCGGGCGTGTATCGTTACGTGCCTGTGCGTAAGTCTATTTACATGCAGTCGGGCATGCTGAATGTCAAGAAGTTTGCCAAGTGCCATTTGGCTCCCGAAACGGCTGAGAATACGGCCTATGCGGTGATTCTGACGGCGGACTTGAATGAATCCTGCAACTTGTTAGGCGAACGTGCTTACCGTTATATGAACTTGAATGCAGGCTATTTTGCGCAGTCCATGACGTTGTCGGCAACATTGCTTCGCAGAACCGTGCGTAGTGAAAGGTTCTTCTATCAAGACGAATTGAAAGAATTGTGCGAAATCCCCGAAAACGAAAGTATCGTGGCTGAAATTTTAGTGGGAAAGGCCTAGCAATTTAGGCAATCAAGTTTAAAATAATGGGTGCGACGATTGCAGTGAACAATCCTGCAATTCCAATGGAGAGGCTGCTCATGGCGCCTTGAACTTCGCCCATTTCCATAGCCCTGGTTGTGCCGAGCGCATGGCTTGCGGTACCGATAGCGATTCCTTGGGCCACCTTGTGCTTGATACGGCAGAATCTGCAGACGGCAGGGGCGGCTACGGCTCCGGTGATTCCCGTAATGGTGATGGCGATAATAGTGACCGAGGGGATGCCTCCGATTTGTGCCGATACGACGGAACCCATGGGAATCGTGATGGACTTTGGCAAAAGTGAAAGCATCAGGGTTTCGCTAAGGCCAATCAACTTGCTGATTACAATGACGCAGGCGAGCGAGGTGAGGCTCCCCGCAAAAATTCCGGCGAGAATCGGTTTCCAGAATTGCGTGAGCTTGGAAATCTGTCGGTAGAGGGGAACTGCAAGCACCACGGTGGCGGGCGAAAGCATGACAGAGATGTAGTCGCCACCTACGTTGTAGCTTTCGAGGCTAATACCCGTGAGAAGCAGGAATCCTACGATTAAGATGTTTGCAATCAGGAGCGGGTTCAAGAAGGAATACTTGAACTTTTTGCTGATGGTGACTCCGATTTCAAAGGCGACCAGCGTGAGCAAAATTCCGAAGAGGGGCGAGTTGATAATGGCGTTCATTTTTCGCCCCCGTTTGTTTCGTTATGAGTAGCTCTTTTGGCGAGGCGTTCTGCACGCAATGCCAAATTTTCGCGGTATTCCTGCTTGCGGATGAACAGTTGCGTAACGCGGCCGCCAACAGCGATGGTGACGAGCGTGAAGGCGATGCACAAAAACAGGAGCAGGGGCCATTTCGAAAGGACTTCGTCACCGACAGCCATAATGGCGATGCTCGGCGGTAAAAAGAAGAGCGCCAGGTGATTCAGGAAAAAACTGGAAACGCCCGAAATTTGCTCTGGCTTGATAACTTTTGTACAAAGTAACGCCAGGAGAAGGACCATGCCGATAATATTCCCCGGAAGGGGAACGCCTACGATGCGGTGGAGGAACTCCCCGGCGACGCAAATGGCGAAAATGACGGCAAGTTGGAGCGGTATTCTCATTTCGGGCGTAAATGTAGAAAAGTATATTCTATATTTCATATTATGAAAATCGTATTTATGGGAACGCCGGAATTCGCGGCTTGTTTTTTGAAGCATCTCAAGGAATCGGACTTTGCTGACGTGGTGGCTGTGGTGACTCAGCCCGACAGGCCAGCAGGGCGCGGGCGCGTGTTAACGCCGCCGCCAGTGAAACAACTGGCGCTCGAATACGGGCTCCCCGTACTCCAGCCGACTGATTTGAAGGCGCCCGAATTCGAGAGCGCCCTGCGTGCTTTCGACGCAGACCTCTTTGTGGTCGTTGCCTATTCGATATTGCCGAAGAATATTTTGGCGGTTGCAAAGCATGGCGCGGTGAATGTACACGGTAGCTTGTTGCCGAAGTACCGCGGGGCAGCCCCTGTGCAGCGTGCGATTGCCGATGGTCTGCCCGAAACGGGCGTGACCGTTTTCCGCCTAGATGAAAAGATGGACCACGGCCCGATTCTTGCCCAGAAGACGGTGGTGATTGACCATCAGGATACGACGGCAAGCCTCCTGGAAAAGATGGTGGCTCCTGGCTGCGAAGCGCTGGACGATGCCATTCACCAGTTGCTCGAAGGCCGCGAAAAGGACTTGACGCAGGATCATGCGCAGGCCAGTGGCGCTCCGAAACTGAAAAAAGAAGAAGGCTTGATCGATTTCAATTTGCCCGCAAAGGTGATTCATGACCGCATTCGCGCCTTCAATCCGTGGCCGGGTGGCTATGGAAAGCTGGGTGGCCGTATGGTTTACTTGCGCAAGACGGACACTCCGGAGAATGGTCCGAAACTGGCCCCGGGCGCGGTGGAATTCAAGGATAACCGGTTCTACGTGGGCACGGGCGAAGGCGTTCTTGAAGTGATTGAAATTCAGGCCGAAGGCAAGAAGCCGATGCCGGTGGCTGACTTTATGCGCGGAATCCAGAAGCGTGAAGGACTTTGCTTTTGCTAGATGAATCGCTGAAAGAGAGAATGGATGCGTTCCGCGTTCTTGTGCTTTGGCAGAAGGACGGTAGCTTTATCAAGGAAAGCGGACTTTCGCCTTTCGCGATGGAACTTGCCTTGGGCGTATGCCGTAGGCATTTGTACCTGCAATACTTTTTAAAGACCCTCGTAAAGAAAATGCCTTCGCTTGAAGTAGCGACGGTGCTTGAGATGGGAATTTTCCAGATGTTCTTTATGGAAATCCCGGACCATGCCGCCGTTTCGACAAGCGTGGAACTTGCGAAGGCGGCGAACCTTCAAGAAGGTTCCGCGCGGCTGGTGAATGCCGTGCTGCATGCCGCGCGCAGGTCCGGGCTGCCGGCGCTCCCACCTCAAAAGGTGCGGCGCGTGTCCATCGAGAATTCGGTGCCCGAATGGCTGGTGCGCAGGTGGTTCGATATTTATGGCGGTACACGCGCCGAAGCGCTCGCCAAGGCGACGCTCACGCGCCCCGCAGAATGGATTCGCGTGAATATGCAAAAGACATCTGCCCCGGTGCTGGCCCAAAAGCTTGGAATCACGGGAGCAAGCATTCTTTACGACCGCTACATTCAAGTGCCTGCCGACGTAAAACTCAAACCGATTCTGGAATCGGAATCTTTTGCGAAGGGCGAATTCAGCATGCAGAATCCCTCGGCTTACGAAGTCGTGAAGCTTCTGGACTTGAAGTCTGGCCTTAAGGTTTGGGATGCATGCGCGGCTCCCGGCGGCAAGGCTGCCCTTATGGCCGAGATGGATTCTTCGCTTGAGATTTTGGCGAGCGATGTTTCTGAAAGTCGTGTGCTCAAGATGCAGGATGTGGTGGACCGCCTGGGACTCACGAACGTTCGCGTTGAATGTGTTGACGCTCTCTCGTCTCGTGCATCAAACCGCTTCGATCGAATTCTCCTCGACGTGCCCTGCAGCAACATGGGCGTGATTGCGCGCCGTCCGGAATCGGTTTACCGCATCACGCCGGAATCGGTCAAGGAACTGGCCGAGCTGCAGTACCGTTTGTTGGAATCCGCTTCGCAGGCTCTTACGGCTGGCGGAATTGTCGTTTATGCAACTTGCAGTCCTGATCCTGAAGAAACCACCAAGGTCATTAACCGTTTTGTCAAGGAACACCCCGAATTTGAAAAGGCGGGTGAGCCTGTGTATCCGGGATTAGACGATTCTCGTTTTGATGGATTTTTTGCCCAAGCCTTGCGTTTTAAACAAGCTTGAGAATAAAAGGAAATTATGGGGAATTTAAAAAAGATTGTTTTATTCGTCTTGGGCTTTGCAGCTTTGGCTTTTGCTCAAAGTGAATCGAAAAATGTGGAAGATATTGCCTTCTCGAAAGCGTATCTCGGAATTGAAGGTGGCGAAATTTATCCGTTTGGCGATCTGGAAGATGCGACTTCTAATACGTTGTATGGTGGCCTTAATTTCCGTTATTCTTATTGGAAAAATGTAGATGGAATCGTGATGTTTCATTACGCCTACTTTAAACCCCGTCCGGATGAAGTGCCTTATGATGGTGTCCACCAGGCTTCGGGAAAGTTGGGCTTGGATTGGCGATTCCCTGCGATTCATCCCGTTGTTTTGGGCGGAGGCTTTGCCTGCAACTGGACCCGTGCCGATTTGGATGACGATATGGTAAAAGATCACATCTACCACAAGCCGGGTGGAACGCTGGGCGATAATGAAACTGAATTTGGCTGGTTTGCCCGTTTAAATTTGGCGATTTTTAATACGGAAAATTATCGTGCCGGCTTTAATATCATGTGGGAAGAAATTTGGACATTGCCCAAGCGTTCGAATATGTTGTATGCGGGCCTTTATATAGAAAGGAAGCTTTGGTAATGAAGAATTTTGCTCTTGTATCTTTGTTGACGGCTTCTGTTGCTTTTGCCCAGATTCCTGCCGAAATGGATGGCATGGAATATGAAACCCGTGCCGATGGAACGTTCTTGATTGGTGGTCCGACTTATGCCTTTGATCGACCGATGAGTGCGGGTGGATTGCATTCCGAAAGTGAACTTTGGACTCCTGCGAAGATGCGGGACCGTCTGCTGTTTAATCGCTGGTCGGGAACGCCTTCGTGGACTCCGCTTGAACCGGGTATTTGGGTGAAGACGGGTAATGAACTGGGCGACTTGATTTATCAGGATTTTATTACCGAAAATGATGATCGTCCCGAAAACAGGACGCCGATTTTAGAAGGCGGTTTTCGCTCTCCTAGCTACAAAGGCTTGTGGGCGACTGCAAGATTTTTCCAGGATGACCACTTTTGCAGTGGAGCCTACGCTTATCGTCGCGATATGGTAGATGGTAATTACACTCATCTGGGTGCAAACTGGGCGATGTTCAGTACGGCTTATGGTGGCCTCGGCTACACGAATTCGTTGGTGAATGCCTCGGTCTTGGCGGGCGAAGAATACTTGTGGTTCTATACGGCAAGTTCCCACTGGGTTCCGGCCCATTACAAACCACGTGTAGAAGCCCGTGCCGACATCAAGGATTTGTCGGTGACGGTCGCTTATGAAGATATCGAATTTGAAAATTTGCACAAGAAAGAAGAAGGCGCTCGTAAGGAAGTGAACGGTTCCGTTTACTATAAGTGCGGCAAGGCTTGTCAGCAGAAATTCTATCAGATTGCAGCCGGTGTCGCATTCCGTGCGGTCGATGACGAAGGTACGGTGTATACGGAACTTGAGGAAGATCGTGTGATGTGGTCTTTCTTGGAAATGCGTGTGCAGCCCTTGCAACGCTTGACGGCCGACGTGACCTTCGGCGTAAACGAAAGGGATTGGCTTGTTCAGGATAGCATTCAGTACTTGGCTCCTGCTCCCGAAAATATGGGTGTTGTCGTGGGTGTCAAGAATATTTCTGGTTCTCGCTTGAATCCGCTTGCCGATACGAAGGAATTTTATGATGGGCGCGAAATAGACTTGACTGCAGATGGCCAGATGAACTTGATTCAGGCCTACGCCTCTTATGTGGATACTTTGGGTGGATTCGTTTCGATTGGTGGCCGTGGCAGCATTTGGGCTGAACATGGTGCCGAAACGTTTGATGTAGACGAATACGATTATAATGAAGAATATGGGTTGAATACCCGTTTTGGAAATGTTTCTCGCGTTGACGCCTGGATTAAGGGCTTGTCTGCGGAAATGAGCCTCAATACTTGGTACCGTGACATGTTCAAGTTTACGGCAATGGCGGGCTTTGAACATATCGATGGCCCGATTGATGAAGCTGAAGTGACTCCGGCTGAATTCTACACGGGCTTTATGGGTGACTGGCTCTTAAACAAGACTTTCAAGATTTCCCATTCGCTGCGTTACAGGAGCGATGCCAAGTGGAATTTGCGCTCCAAAGATCCCATGGTGGTCAAGGGCGACTGGACTTGGGATGCCTCTTTCTCGCAACAGTTCCCCAAGTACGGAATTTCTTTGACGGGAACTTTGATGCATGTGCTTGCGGACGAAGAAATGGAAACGGTAAACGGTGGATATGACCGCATCCGCTTCATTTGTCAAGCGAAGAAAACTTTCTAAGGCTTTAGAAGAGCCAGCGCTTTCAAGCAGAAGCTGTTAGCGAAAAAATCATGGGCTTGTGAAATCTTGACCCATCGAAGCTCCGGCGCAGAATGCTGCGGGGCTTTTGTTTTTAGGCGTATGTGCAGAGCATCGCAATCCATTTTGTGGACGGTGATGTTGTGTTTGAAATTCCCGATGATTTGAACGCTTTTGACGAGGTCTGCATTAATGTAGGCTTCTGCTTGCAGTGGAACGCCTGCAGTTGCGTTGCGCGGCGATTCAAAATGCGGCAGCGTAAACTGGTTCTTGAAGAACTTTTGCCCACCGTGTACTGCTAAAATCTTGTGGTCGGCGCTTTCGATAACGAGTACGGTGCCGTGCCAGTCTTTTTGAATGTGCTTCTTGCTGGGCGGAAATTCGGCGGCGCGGTTATCTGCGAAGGCTTTGCAGGTCGCTTGCAGGGGACAATTTGCGCAATCGGGATTCTTGATTTTGCATACGGTGCGGCCAAGCTCCATCAAGGCTTCGTTGTGCATGTAGGCTTTAGGCGAGTCCGCAATTTCGCGGGCGTAATCCCAATAGGTTTTTAGGGCGTCCTTGGATTCCGTCGGCAAAAAGTTGAGTGTGAAAAGTCGCGAAAAAATGCGCACCAGGTTGCCGTCAAGAATCGCTTCGCGCTCGTGATAGGCGAGGCTTAAGATTGCCCCAGCCGTATACGCCCCGATTCCGGGCAATGCTTCAAGTTCCTTGCGGGTGCGCGGAAATTCCTTGCACTCTGCAACAATTTTTGCGGTCTTTAAAATGTTTCTTGCGCGGCTGTAATAGCCGAGCCCCTGCCAGTATTTAAAGACTTCTTCTTCAGATGCTTTGGCAAGTGTTTCTACATCAGGAAACCGCTTCATCCAGCGCGTAAAATAGTCGCGGACGGTAGCGACTTGCGTCTGCTGTAACATAGTCTCGCTGATCCATACCGCGTACGGATCGCGCAGGGCGTCCAAGTCGGTCAAGCGCCACGGCAATTCTGCCGCATTTTTCCTAAACCAATCTCTTAGAATTTTTAAGGATTGCGTATCCATATGTTAGAAGCGCTCATACCTCAGAGGTGCGTAGCACCGACCTCATTGCTCATAATCCATACGCTTCGCGTTTCAGCTTCCGGAAGAATTCGAACTGGGCCTTGGTTGAAGATTCCATGGTGTACTTGAGGCTGCGTTCGTGGGCGACCTCGCGCATCTTGGCGTAGGCTTCGGGCTGTTCGAGGTACAGCTTGCGGGCTTCTTCCAAAGCGTTCAGCCAGGCGTCTTCATCAATCGGCAAAATTCGACCGGCGGCTTCATCCATCACAATGTCATGCGGCCCGCCGTAATTGCTGACAATCGCGGGCGTGCCTGTAGACATGGCTTCGACGACTACGTTTCCGAAGGTGTCCGTGACGCTCGGGAACAAGAAGAAGTCGGAATCGGCATAAAGGCTTGCGAGCGTTTCTCCGCCCTGTTCGCCGGCAAAATGCACACTGTTGTCGCCTTCGAAGAACTTCTTGATTTCTTCGAGGTACCAGCCGTAGCCCACGTACATGAGTTCTACATCGTTGTGCTTGGCGGCAAACTTTTTCCAGACGCCGTTCAAGAATTCCAGATTCTTTTCCTTGGAAATGCGGCCGATAAACGAGAATCGCACTTTGCGGTTTTCGCTCTGAACGGTTTCGGTTGCACCGTTGTACTTTTCCCAGACGCCCTTGCCACGCAAGTCGCGAGAGAATTTTTCCAAGGGGAGCCCGCGAGGCAAAATCTGTACCTGGTTTTCAGGCACTTTCAGCTGTGAAGTCAGAATGTCGGCGTAGTCCTTGCACGGGCTAACCACGGGCTTTGTCATGCCGTAGAAAATCTTCATGAGCCAAAGCACAAAGTGGAACATCCACTTGGCTTTCACGAGCGTCTTGGTATAAGTCGGAACGTCGGTGCGGTAATGGCTAAAGACCTTGATACCTGCGACTTTTGCACAGAAGCATGCAAGCCATGCGCCTGGACTCGGCGTTTCGAATTCAATCAAGTCGACGGGGTAGCGCTTGAGCAGGCGAAGCACCGGGCCTACGCGCGGAATTGCAAGTTCGCTATTGGCGTATCCGAGCTGTTCCATGCTGAACATGCGCGGAAGCAAAATGCAGTAGCCGTTTTCCACGACACCGCAGGGGCGCGTGTTGAAGGCGTTCCCGGCGAGGAAGGCGTGCATGCCGTGGGCTCGCATATAGGGAATCACGTTTCTCAAGTTGTTGGCGATTCCGTTAGTTTCGTCCAAGTTGTCGGAATAGAAAAGGACGCGAACGTCATCGGCCGGGTGTTGCTTGCGTTCTTTCTTGAGATAAGAGCGCAATTTTAAAAGCTTAGGAATGTTCAAAATCAGCGAGCCGAAAACGATGGGCGGAATCATTCCCGTACGCAGGTTTCCGGGGGGCTGGTGCTTGAAACCGAACATCTTCTTGAAGGTGCTCGTGACGGTGCGTCCAAAGATAGCCGGACGCGTGTCTAAAACGTCGGTCGGCTTAAGCTTTGTTGAATTTGACGCAGTCGGCATATTTCACTCCTTTTCCACCGAACAGGTCTAAGGCCGATCCGATGGTGAGGTCAATCGTTCCGTTAGAAATTTGTTTGCAATGCTTGAGGTCGTCAAGCGACTTTGCGCCGCCGGCATAGGTGCAGGGAATCGGGCTGTACTCGGCGAGGAACATAATCAGTTCGTCGTCCATGCCCTGCTGTTTTCCTTCGACGTCGGCGGCGTGAATCAAGAATTCGTCGCAGTAGCGGGAAAGATCTTCGAGAGTTTCTTTGTTGACTTCGATGTCAATGAGAGTTTGCCAGCGGTTAATCGCAATTTTCCAACGAGGTTCTTCTTCGGGCGCGCTCACGCGTTTGCAACTTAAATCGAGAACCAGGTGCTCCTTGCCTACGGTCTTGGAGAGCAATTCCAGACGTTCACGGTCAAGTTTACCTTCGGGGAAAATCCAGCTCGTTACAATCACATGGCTTGCACCGGCATCCAAGTATTCCTTTGCGTTGTCGGCGGTGATGCCGCCACCTACTTGAAGTCCGCCAGGGTAGGCCGCAAGTGCAGCCTTTGCGGCTTCGGTGTTGCCCTTGCCGAGCATAATTACGTGGCCGCCCTTGATTCCGTCTTTCTTATAGAGTTCTGCGAACCAAGCGGGGGAGCGGTCTGTTTCAAAATTCGTCTTGAGACCCGTGCCGCTGTCATTCAGCGAGCTGCCTACAATCTGCTTAACACGTCCGTCGTGCAGGTCAATGCATGGGCGAAACTTAGTCATCAGTCTTTAACTCCGGTAATACACCAATCAATCTTTTTTCCGTGGCTTCCGTCGCTCCTACCCCTGTAAAATAGAACTTCACCACCGGCGGCAATCTTGAATGCCTTCTTGGCAATCCAACCGTCTACTTTGTCCAAAAGGCTTGCTTTCTGAAGCGTCTTTGCGACGTTGAACTTGAGCGCGGGAACGCTTGCGTCTTGCCAGTCGAAGTTCAAGTCGCCGTTTGCGAATTTCTTGCCTTTGTAGTTGTCGTCGCCTTCCTTGATTGTTTTAGGCTGAGCGACCTTGATTCCGTTTTCGTCGTTGTAGAGCGCGTACCCGAAAGGTTCGCCGCTCTTAGAAATAGAGATGCGGCCTGCGAATAACGGGCTGCGGGCACTTGTGCTAAAGTTGATGGAGCGTGCCGCCATGTCGGTGGCCTGCACCGTTTGCCAGGTTTGGTCCATGTAGGCGTAACCCTTGACGGCAATGGTGTCTTCGTTGTAGGCGATTTTGCCGGTGACGCGGCCATACGGAATGTGAACGTATTGTCCAAAGGATTCCTTGCCGATTTTCCACACGCCGTTGCCAGTTACCTTTCCTACTACAGCCGATTCAAAGGTTACGTCGAGCAGGAATTTTCCGCCCTTGTCGGCGGTGAAGTACACGCGGTGATCTTTGCCCGGCTTGTGTTCCATCTTGTATTCGCCCTTGATGTCGATGGTGGCTGAGGCCTTGTCGGCCTTCAGGCGTTCGGGCGGATACTGGCGGCCCACAGTATAGGTCTTGCTCTTGAAATTCCAGAAGCTCATATCGCAAGCGACTTTTTTACCGGAGCCTGGAATATGGAGCGTGGAATAGTTGATGAAGGCACGGGTGCCGTTGTCGAAAACGAACTGATAGCTCCACGTTTCGTTGAATTCCTTGGCGCTGTTGTTGTGCGGCATAAAGTCATCGACCGATACGCTACGCACGGAACCCTGCGGCGCTACGACATCGCCTGCAAAAGCAAACGATGCGCAGAACAAAAACGCCAAAATCGAAACAAGAACTTTCATTCGGTTACCCCACGTCACTTATCCCAAATCACTGTCTACTTCCTACTGCCTACTGTCTACTTTTTACAATCTCAAGTCCTGTCCCATGCCAAGCTTGAGTTCTGTACGACGGCGTAATACCATTTCGTTGAACAAGTCGGTCAGGCAGTCTTCGATGCTGATCATCGGCTTCCATCCCATGTTCATTGCCTTGGTGGGGTCGCCAATCAGGAGCGGAATGTCGTTGCTGCGTTCGTAGCCGGGGTCAAATCTAAAGTCTACGCTTACGCCGGCGATATCGACGAGCATTTCGGTGAGTTCGCGGAAAGTGTAAGACTTGCCGCAGCAAAGGTTGTAGACTTCGCCCGGTTCGGACTGGTTCAAAAGCTGAATCATGCCGCGGGCTACATCGCGTACGTCCACAAAGTCGCGGCTAATGTCGAGGCTGCCCGAATAGATGGTGGGCTCGGTGCCGTAATACTTGATTTTAACCAGCTGGTAGGTAATCGAGGGAATCACGAAACGGCGGCTGTGGTGCGGACCCGTAAAGTGGAAGGGACGCACGAATACCACATGGAGTCCGTAGGCGTTCTTGAACTGGTTGCCCAAGAGTTCCATGCAGGCCTTTGAGGTGGCGTAAGGCGTCAGCGGGTTCGGAAGGTCCGTTTCCTTGTGCAGATAGGTGAGCTGGTGGTCGGTGCGACCGTAGATTTCGCTGGAGCTCAAGAGCATCACTTTTGCCTTGGGGCAGTGCTTGCGAACATTTTCAAGTAAGTTCTGCGTACCCAGCAGGTTGATGTTCAGCGTTTCGTAGGGTTTCTTGTAGCTGAGGCCTACAGAAGATTGGCTTGCCAGGTGGTAAATGTGGGTGGGCTGTACATGCTGGATCATGTCCTGCACGTCCTTGAAATTCAAAAGATCGCCGTTCAGGTATTCCACCCCTTCGACCTTTTGCCAAGGCTGCGGCTGTTCATCACTAAAACTGAACAAGTCGTGGGTCGTTCCCACAAGGCTTGACAGAATGTGGTAGCCTAAAGCCCCTGTTCCACCTGTTACAAGAATACTCATTTTATACACGCTCCTATTGTATTACTTAATAGCTCCCCAGCTTTTAGAAATAATGTCCTTGTCGATGTTTACCACCTTTTCCACGGCGCCAATCTTCGTGGGCAAGATGTAAACGCGTTTCCCCTTTTCTGCCTTCTTGTCAACAGCCATGGCGTCCCATGCGGCTTCCACGTCGATATCGTATTTCTTCGGGAATCCGAGGTCGTCCAAAAGTTTATTCTGACGAGCTTCTTCTTCGGCGCTGATTTTGCCGAGGAGAACTGCCGCGCGGGCGGCCACGCGCATGCCAAGCGATACGGCGATGCCGTGCGTGAACATGCTGTAATGCGTCAAGTTTTCAATCGCATGCCCGAAGGTATGCCCGTAATTTAAAATAGCGCGCAGGCCTGCTTCCTTTTCGTCGATGCCGACAACTTCGGCCTTGATGGCGCAACTGCGGTAAATCAAGTGCTTAAGTACGTCGAGGTCGTGGGCCTTGATTTTTTCGACGTTCTGTTCCATATAACGGAAGAATTCTTCGTCGTAAATCACGCCGTACTTCACGATTTCGGCAAGGCCTGCCAGGTATTCCGTTTCGGGCAAGGTGCTGAGCACCGCGAGGTCGCAGACCACAGCCTTCGGCTGGTAGAATGCGCCAATCATGTTCTTGCCTTCGGGATGGTTCACGGCCACCTTTCCGCCCACAGAACTGTCGACCATGCTCAAAAGCGTTGTCGGGAACTGGATAAACGGAATGCCGCGCTGGTAGGTGGCGGCACCAAAGCCTGCCATGTCGCCGACCACACCACCGCTAAACTGCAACAAGCAGCTCTTGCGGGTGTAACCGCGGTGCAGCATGAAGCTGAACAGCTGGTTCAGATTGTGCAAAGTCTTGTTCTTTTCGCCGGCCTGGAACTTGAAGATCGGGCAACGTCCGGCCTGGCCTCTCAGTTCGCCGAGCATCTGGCTCTGGACCTTGGCAATATTCGTGTCGGTGCAGACCAGGAACTCGTGGCTCGGGGCAAGCTTGAGGCATTCCAGCAGCACGCCTGCTTCGGGAATGATGTTCTTGCCGATAAAGATGGGGTAGCGTCCGCCGCTGCTCGGGCACACGTCCAGTGCATGGCTGTTCCAGAAGTTCAGGATGTACAGGATGCGTTCGATGACGTGGTCTTCGGTGTATTCGTCGGAGCTTTCGACGCTGAAGTCGGCGTTTGCGTAGTTCTTTTCGCGTTCCTTGAGCATCACCTTGATTTTTTCGAGGCGTTCTTCGTCGCTCAAGTTGGCAAGCAACGGGCGCGTGTTCTTGCGACCGATGCGTTCCGAGAGCACTTCGGGCTTTGCCCAAAGGCGAATGATGGTGCCGTTTTCGCGGATGACCTTCAGGTTGTCCGGCTGCGTGAGTGCGCCACCGCCCAAGGAAATAATGTGCGGGGTTTCTTTCTTGGCGAATTCGGCGACGACATCGCGTTCCATTTCGCGGAACTTGGCTTCGCCTTCTTGTTCAAAGATTTCGCTGATGGTCTTGCCAGCGCGTTCGACGATAACGGCGTCGGTATCTACATAGGGGCGGTTGAGCCGTTCTGCCAGGGCGCGTCCGGTGCGGGATTTTCCGCTTGCCATGAATCCGGTGAAAAAGATGTGCTTGTTCATGTTAGCCCTGCATTCCTTTACGCATGATCTGTGCGAGTTCGTCGTTCGTCTTGTTTTTAGTTTCTTCGGGGAACCATTTTCTAAAGCTTTCGATGCCCTGGTGCACCAGCATGCCTTCGCCGGTCACAACCTTGCAGCCTTTTGCCTGAGCTGTCTTTAACAGCTTGGTCATGGGCGGTGTATAGACAATGTCCATCACGGCTTGGCCTTGGTGCAATGATTCTTCGGTAAGGGGAGACTGGTCTTCGTTGGGTGTCATGCCCACGGAAGTCGCGTTGATGATGATATCGATGCTCTTGGATACGGCAGGGAATTCATCGAAAGTGGCGACTTGGACCTGGGGAGCCTTGCCATTAAAGAACTGATTCAGGCTGTCTGCGAGTGCCTCTCCTTTTTCGCGGTTGCGGCATACGATGGTGAGCCTGTTCTGCATTTCGGCAAGCGTGTAGGCGATTGCCTTGGCTGCTCCACCGTTTCCGAGCAGGGCAACATTCTTGCTTGAGGGGTTGACCCCCGATTCCTGCAGGTTGCGGATGCATCCATAGGGGTCGGTCGTGGTCCCGCACAGGGTTCCGCCGGCAATTCCATCTTTCCAGTACAGCGTGTTGACGCTACCGGTAAACTTCGAAATGTTCGAAAGTTCGTCCACAAGGTCCATGACCGGGGTTTTGTACGGAATCGTGACATTTGCCCCGCGGAATTTCATGGCTCTAAAACCCTTGATGGCGTCGGCCAGGTTTTCGGGCTCCGGGGCGTAGGGCAAATAGGCCGCATTTATACCTAATGCTTCAAAAAGGGCATTATGCATCAATGGCGATTTGCTATGCCCAACAGGATGTCCAAAAATACAGAGAGTTTCGGACTTTCCATTCAATTTCAACTGGCTCAAAAAAAACCTCTTTTTTTACGATATAAAGATATATAAAATTATTGGGAATGAATGCTAATTTTTATATATTTGAGGCCGTTCGATAAAGGGGGCTCCTATGCTCAAGAAGTATTACAGAATCGAATCAGGGCGCCTCGCCAGCGCTCCGAACGAAGACGCAGCCGACATCGTGATGATGGGTTCCTTGAGCCAAGAGCAACGAAGTGTGCTCGTTAAAGAGTATGAGATTACTGAACATACTATAGCCTCTGCATTCGACTCGGACGAACTTTCCCGTATCGAGTACGACGACGATTTTACGACCATCGTGTTTAAAAAGCCGAAGAACTATTCGGCAAGCGATAACTTCCAGTTCCGTGTAGAATCTTTCGGTATCTTCATCTTCAAGGACTGGGTGCTGCTCCTGACCGACTCTGACATCCCGGTGATGGACGAAAAGCGCTTCTCGAAGATTGATAGCCTGAACACTTTTGTGCTCCGCGTATTGAGCTACGCTATCTTCCACTTCAATGAACACTTGAAGATTATCAACCGCATCAACGACGAGTTGGAACAGAAGCTGCGTACCGCCATGGAAAACAAGTACCTGCTTTCGATGTTCAGCTTGAACAAGGGCTTGATTTACTACGTGAGCGCCTTGAACAGTAACGATACGCTCCTGAAAAAGTTGCAGATTGGCCGCAGCCTGAACTGGAGCGAAAGCGAACGGGAACTGCTGGACGATATCGTGATTGAAAACCGTCAGAGTTTGCAGCAAGCTGAAATCTACGCCAACATTTTGACGTCCATGATGGATGCCCGCGCAAGCGTCATCAGCAATAACGTGAACACGCTGATGAAGAACTTGACGATCGTGACGATTTCTATTTCTCTCCCGACGTTCTTCGCTAGTTTGTTCGGCATGAACGTAAAGTTGCCTTTCGGCATGAACGGAGATGCGACAGTCGGTTCGCCGATGGCCTTCTGGCTGATTATCGCCGTGTGTATCCTCTCAGTGTTGGCTTTCCTCGCTTTCTGGATGCGTCGTAAATAGATTAGCTCTTGGTAGGTGGGGACTTGAGAAACTATTTGTTTGGAATATCGCTGCTTGCGCTTTCGGGTTCACTGCTTTTTTGGGCGTGTTCCAGTGAAAACGATTATGCGCACGATGTTGATTCCGTTGTAATTTATGAAGTCGACCCCGAGGGCGAACTGCCGGATTCCTCCGAAGTTTCTGAACTTGACGGAATCCCCGAGGCAAAAGACGGTGTTCTGTATTTCCAGCAGCCAGGGACTTCAACTTCAATGCCCAAAAGGAAATCGTCATCCTCATCTGCTGTTTTGGAGTCGTCCTCTTCGGTTGTAGCGAGCTCGTCTTCTGCCGTTAATCCGGTTATGTCATCCTCTTCGGTTGTTGCAAGTTCGTCTTCTGCCACCCCGGCATCATCTTCTGATATTCTGGAATCTTCATCTGCTGATGCTGTTATCAATGTGTGGGACTGGAGTATTCTGGCAAAAGACTATTTGAATCCCAATATTGCTTACGATTTGATAGTTGATGTACGTGACTGGCAAGTATATCACGTCGTGAATATAGCAAACCGCAGGTGGATGGCGCAAAACTTGAACTATAACGGCGATCCGGTAAAAGACGAAAGCTGGTGCTATGAAGATGTAAAACAACGTTGCAATGTATTGGGCCGTCTTTATACGTGGAAAGCGGCAAAGGTTGCGTGCCCTGAGGGCTGGCGTTTGCCTTATCCGGAAGAATGGCAGGAGTTGCTTGATTCTTGTGGTGGTACCAGTGCAGCGGGCCGGATCCTGAAATCAACGATTGGGTGGTTTAAGGACGGTTTCGGTAACGATGGAAACGGTACGGATTCGCTAGGCTTTTCGGCACTTCCTGCAGGTTCAAGAAACAATGACGGTAAGTATAGCGAATTAGGCAAAAGCGCCTACTTCTGGAAAAATTCTGGCGATACCTATGGCGACTATGTGTCTATGTACTCTGCGGACAGGGTCGATGAGTCTTACCATTACAAAACCATGGCGTTCTCGGTCCGCTGTATCGAAATCCTGGCGGAGTAGAACCTTTCTTTAAAAATATACACAAATGTTCACTAAAAATTAGACGGCTGGGCCGTCTTTTTCTATATTGCGCATCATGACTAAGTCGATTGAAATCCGCGATGCGCACGAACATAACCTCCGCCATGTGAACCTTTCTATTCCCCGCGATTCCATCGTGGTAGTGACCGGCGTTTCGGGCTCGGGCAAGTCGAGTCTTGCGTTCGATACGGTGTTCCAGGAAGGCCAGAGGCGCTTTGTGGAGTCGCTTTCGGCGTATGCGCGCCAGTTCATTGGTCGCATGAAGCACCCCGAGGTGGAAAGCGTGCGCGGCATTTCGCCGACGATTTCGATTGACCAGAAGACTGTGAACCGCAACCCGCGTTCCACAGTGGGTACGGTTGTCGAGATTTTGGACCATTACCGCTTGCTTTTTGCGCGCTTGGGCGTGCCGCATTGCCCCGATTGCGGTCGTGTGATTCAGGCGCAGACGGTGGACCAGATTGTCGATAATTTGTATGTAAGTGACGAGGGCAAGCAGATTACGGTGATGGCTCCGATTGTGCAGGAGCGCAAGGGTGAATACCGCAAGGAACTCGCCGAACTCAAGGAAAACGGCTTTGTGCGTGCCCGTGTGGATGGCACGATTTACCGTCTGGAAGATGTCCCCGCGCTGGTGCGTTACGAGAAGCATACCATTGAAGCGGTGATTGACCGCTTGACGCTGGAACGCAAGAATATGAGCCGCCTGCGCGAGGCGTTGGAAGGCGCGTTGAAACTGACCGACGGAAAACTCGTGAGTTTCTTGCTGGCCGCGGGCGGTTCCGCAGGTGCGGGGGAGGCGTCGCAGACTGGAGCGAAGGAAGAATATCGCCTGCAGGGTACGCTGCTCGCTTGCCCCAAGTGCGGCATTTCTATTCCAGAATTGGAACCTCGATTCTTCAGCTTTAATGATCCGAAGGGCCGTTGCCCCGCTTGTAAGGGCATGGGCGAAAGCTACAAGTTCGATTTGGACTTGATTATCCCAGACAAGACGAAGTCTATTAAGGATGGCTGCATTGCGACCATCAAGAAGGACGACGGTACGCTGATTTTCAGCGACTTCGGCCGCCGCAACTTGCGTAATATCGCAAACGAGATGCATTTTTCGCTGGACACGCCGTGGAACAAGCTCAAGAAGGCGCAACAGGATGCCGTCTTGTACGGAACGCCGAGCGAATCGGAGCGTGGCATTATCCCGATTATGCAGGAACTGTGGGACATGTGGCATATTTACCACTTCCGTAAGTATATGCAGATTGGCGTTTGCCCCGAATGTCACGGCACGCGAATCAACCGCACGGCAAATGCGGTTACGTTCCATGGAGTGAATCTGACCGAGATGACGGAATGGTCCGTCGAGAAGTCGGTGGAATTTTTCAACAAGATTGACTTGTCCGAAAAGGAAAAGCGAATCGGCAAGGAAATCTTGAAGGAAATCCGCGGGCGACTTTCGTTCCTCAATGCGGTGGGGCTCGGTTATTTGACGATTAACCGCAAGGCGTCTACCTTGAGTGGCGGCGAAGCGCAGCGAATCAGGCTTGCTAGCGCTGTGGGCGCCGGTTTGCAAGGCGTGCTTTACGTGCTTGACGAGCCGAGCATCGGGCTCCACCCCCGCGATAACGATAAACTGCTCGGGATGCTGGAGCATTTGAGGGCGCAGGGTAATAGCCTGATTATCGTGGAACACGACGAAGATACCATGCGCCATGCGGACTGCGTGATTGACGTGGGGCCGGGTGCCGGCGTAGAGGGCGGTCGCGTGATTGCGGCGGGAACTGTTGAAGAGCTGGAAAAGAACAAGGCTTCTCTGACGGGTGCATACTTGAGCGGCCGCAAGGCGATTGAAATTCCTGCGACCCGCAAGAAGATTGACAAGAATACGCCGAAATTAAAGATTTGTGGCGCCGCCGAAAACAACCTCAAGAATATTGATGTGGAAATTCCGTTGGACGGTGCGTTGACGGTGGTGACGGGCGTTTCGGGCTCCGGCAAGAGTACGCTGATTAATCAGATTCTGCGCCGCGAATTGGCCCGTGTATTCTACAATTCTGAAGAACCGGTCGGCAAGTTTGATCATCTGGAAGGCCTCGAGAATATCGACAAGGTGATTGAAATCGACCAGACGCCGATTGGCCGCACGCCGCGAAGCAATCCGGCAACCTACACCAAGATTTGGGACGATGTGCGCGATCTTTTCGCGAGCATGGAAGAAAGTAAGATTCGCGGTTACAGCAAGAGTCGCTTCAGCTTTAACGTGAAGGGCGGCCGTTGCGATGCCTGCGAAGGCGCGGGCGTGAAAATCGTGGATATGCACATTTTGCCGAGCGTGCAGGTGACTTGCGATGTGTGCGGCGGCAAGCGCTTTAACGATGCTACGCGCGAAGTCTATTATAAGGGCAAGAACGTCTCCGAAATTCTCGATATGAGCATCGCCGATGCGGCGGAATTCTTCAAGGATATTCCGAAGATTGCAGAACCGCTGAACTTGCTCGTGGAAGTGGGACTTGGCTACCTGACTTTGGGTCAGCCTTCGACGACACTGAGCGGGGGAGAGGCGCAGCGCATCAAGATTGCTTCCGAATTGCGCCGCCCGGGTACAGGCAAAACGCTTTACTTGCTCGACGAACCGACGACGGGCTTGCACTTTGAGGATATCCGCAAGCTTATGGATTGCCTGAATCGCCTGCGTAGCCTCGGCAACAGCGTCGTGATTATCGAACACAACCTGGACGTAATCAAGTGCGCCGACTGGATTATTGACTTGGGTCCTGATGCGGGTATCCACGGCGGTAAAATCATTGCGACGGGTACGCCGGAGCAGATTGCCAAATGCAAGAAGTCGGAAACGGGTAAGTACCTTGCGCCAGTACTTGCGAAAAAGCATGGCGAAAACCACCACTTTGACCGCACGCTCAAGGGCGGCGAAGACTTGTCGCTTGACATCGAGGTGCATGGAGCCCGTAAGCATAACCTCAAGAACATCGACGTGACGATTCCGCGGCACAAGCTTACGGTGGTGACGGGCGTTTCGGGCTCTGGCAAGTCGAGCCTCGCTTTCCATACGCTCTTTAGCGAAGGCCAGCGCCGCTTTGTGGAAACCTTGAGCACTTACGCTCGTCGCTTCCTCGGACGACCCGACCACGGAAGCATCGATTCCATTTCGGGCCTCGCGCCGGCAATTGCCATCGACCAGAAGAGTGCGAGCAAGAGTCCGCGCAGTACGGTCGCGACCCTCACCGAAATCTATGACTACTTCCGCATTTTCTGGGCGAGGGTCGGCACCCCGCATTGCTTGAAATGCGGGAAGCCTGTGTCTTCGTATAGCGCGGGCGACCTGATGCAATACGCCTTTGACCGCGACTTGAATAAGAAAGTCATGGTGCTTGCACCGTTCGAAATCAAGGACGTGCTGAAGCTTTCCAAGATTCTCACGGAAAAAGGCTACCGCAAGGTTTACCTCGGCAACAAGCTCGTGGAACTCCCGCTGCCGAAAATTCCGACCCGTGAAAAGCAACTATTCGCCGTCGTTGATACGGTGGTGGTCAAGGAAGAAAACCGCGCCCGCTTGGTAGAAGCCTTTGAACGCGGCTACCGCGACGGCAACGGAATCCTTTATGTGGAAGACGAAAAGGGCGGTCGCTTGGCCTGCTCCGAAAAGCCGGGCTGCCCTGAATGCGGCTGGTACATGGATTCAGCCTTGAATCCCAAGCATTTCAGCTTTAACACGCACTGGGGCGCCTGCGAGACCTGTCTTGGCCTCGGTCATTTTAAAGATGGCGAAGTTTGCCCGGATTGTCACGGCGAACGTTTGAAGCCGGAATATCTGGCGGTTCGCATCGGCAACAAGAATATTATGGATGTGAACCACATGAGCATCGCGCAGGCGCTCGAATGGTTCAGCAACGAAAACTTCAAACGCGACAACTTCGGGAAGGATAAAAATCCCGATGGCAAGATGACTGTCGCCGAACCCTTGCTCCGCGAAATTGTGGGCCGCCTCAACTTCTTGAAGGGTGTGGGCCTCGGCTATATCGGCCTTGACCGTGCGGGTGACACGCTCTCCGGCGGTGAATCTCAGCGCATTCGCCTGGCTAGCCAGATTGGTAGCGGCCTCGAAGGTGTGCTCTACGTGCTTGACGAACCTACGGTAGGCTTGCACGAAAGCGATACAGCCATGTTGCTCAATACGCTTTATCGCTTGCGCGACCTCGGCAATACGCTGGTGGTCGTGGAACACGATATGAAGATGATGCAGGCGGCGGACCATATTATCGATATGGGCCCAGCGGCGGGCGAGTTCGGAGGCGAAGTGGTTGCCGAAGGCTCTCCGGAACAGCTTGCCAAGCCTTATGCCTTGCAACAGTTCCCGCGCAGCGAAACGGTCAAGTACCTGACGCATACCATTCCGATGGCGAACGAGATTGCGGCAAAACCCATTACCGATTCCACGGAATTCTACGAATTCGATAAGTTGAATCATAATAACCTTAAGAATTTGTCTGTAAAATTCCCAAAGGGCGCCATCAGCGTCGTCTGCGGCGTGTCTGGCTCGGGCAAGAGTTCCATGGTGATGGACGAAATCTATCCGCGGCTCAAGAAGAAATTCCAGGCTCGCGGTCGCAAAAAGCAGAACGGCGAAGTTCTGCTGGTTGACCAGAGCCCGATTTCGGGGACTCCTCGCAGCACGCCCGCGAGTTTCACGGGCGTGTTTGACGACATACGCAAGCTATTCGCCAAACTGCCGCAAGCCAAGTTGAAAGGCTTCGATTACGGGCGCTTCAGTTACAACTTGGCTCGCGGCCGCTGCGAGGCCTGTGAAGGCCGCGGCGCCATCTCGGTAGAAATGCACTTCCTTTCGGATGTGTGGGAAGTCTGCGATGTCTGCGGCGGCAAGCGCTACAATCAGGAAACCCTCACCGTGACATTCAAGGGCAAGAATATCGCCGACGTGCTCGACATGCGCGTGGCCGAAGCCTGCGAGTTCTTCAAGGACCAGCCGAAAATCTTGCCGAAGCTGGAATGCCTGCGCGATGTGGGCCTCCCGTACGTGAAACTCGGACAATCTGTGACGACGCTCAGCGGCGGCGAATCCCAGCGCCTGAAATTGGCGGCAGAACTTGCCCGCAAACCTGCTCAAGAAATGGTTTACCTGCTCGATGAGCCGACCACGGGACTCCACCTTAAGGACATTCAAATTCTCTGGAATATGCTCCGTAAACTCTCTGCCCGTGGCGATACCGTCATCGTCATCGAACATCACCCGGATATCATCCGTCTTTCGGACTGGAAGGTGGAATTAGGCCCTGTCGGAGGCTCCGAAGGCGGCTATTTGCTCAAAATGGGGGCGAATCAAGGCTAGTATTGGTGTCTTTATGTGAGAAAATTGAAATATTTTTATATTTCAATTTGATATGAAAATAGGAGAAAATATGTCCTTTACACGAATGCTTCCGCTTCTGTTGCTGATGCCGATGATGATTTGGGCGGCTGATAGCGACAAGAATTTCAGGATTCCTCCCACTATGTTTAAAGAGGGTGTTCTGATGGAGCCTGTCGCCAATATGGCGATTGTCAAAAAGGAAACCATGATCCTGTCGGAAGCTCCGATGGTTCCCCTCCGCCCGAACATTATGTTCATGCGTCATAAGAAGGGCCCTAAGGAATACCTCTGGTTCTCCGGTCCTATCAATGTCAAGAATTTCGAAAAACTCCATGCCTTTAGCCTGGCAGACAACTACCTGAAACCGGCCGAAGTCATGCTTCTGCGTTTCTACGGCTCTCAGACCTCCAGAGCCTTCCAGGACGAAGCCGATATTTACTTCGATAAGGAATATCTGTATTCTCCACGCGTGCCCAAACTTTATTTCAGAAAAAATGGCCAGTGGCAGACTATCCAGGAAACGGATCGCCCGGGTATCGTTTCTATCAAGTCCGATATCAAGGGGCTAGAAGCGATTTCTCTGACGACTCCTATGAAAGAAGTCCCGTCTCTGCTGTACCCCATGAATCCGGGGATGTATGCTTTCTCTTTCTCTGCTCCGAATTACCTGCCCTATGTGGATGCTATTTCCGTCCCTGGCGGTTCCATGGTGGAACTTAAACCGCAGTTGCCGGTTGTAGATACCGCCTCCAAGGTCAAGGCTACGACCACGGTCACGTTGCATGCGGTTGCCGTCGCCAAGACTCTCGAAGAATCGGAACACCTATTTGATGTTCTGACTCATGATGTCCAGAACTCTATTGAAAAGGTGGACACCAACGAATTTGACAAGATGTACCCGAAACTCCGCAAGCCCCTCCTGCTGGGAGTCTCTTCTGATGATAGCGTTTATGTCCAGTATCGCAAACGTTATGAAGGCAAGCGTGACGAAGCCAAACTTTACTGGCGCATGAACAGAATGGGCTCTGCCAGCGTGGTGAATGTGGCCCTGCGCCGTAAAATCGACAGCTTACAGGCTCTTCCTCATAGCGTTTCCCTCGTGCCCACGTCTATTGAAGCGGTTAACGACGAAAATCTCTGCGAAGATGTAATCGATTCTGTCGCTATGCGCGAACGCGCCAAGCAGGATTCCATTGCAAAGGCTAATGCCCCCAAGGATACTACGGTCAAGGATTCGACAGCTAAGGATTCCGCTGTAGCAGCTGCCGCCCCGGCCCCTGCCGAACAGCCCAAGGTAGAAGAAGCTCCTGTAATTACGAAGCGTGTGTGCAGAATGGCTGCCGTCCGCATTAACTATGGTAAGAAGGGCGATCGTTACGATGTGTCCTGGGTTGGCAATGCCGAAGGCTATACCGCCGATTCCCTGTTTGCCCTGCTTACTTCAGGTGCCTCTTCTCGAGCTCTTTTCTCTATCGAAAGGAACAAGCCCGTCTGGATTTACCATGAAGGCGATCTGAGGGGCCGTCACCATTACCGCTATATCAAGCATGAACTGGTGGTGAATGATAAGCCTGTCAAGAGCCAAGGAGCCTTTGAACTCCCGCAGTACATTTTTGACGAACCCGAGGTTCAGGAATGGCTGAACCGCCCGGTGGAAGAAACGGCCCACAAGGTGCAGGAACCCAAGCCCAAGGTTCTCAAGGTTGACGAAAGTGGCGTGGTTATGGATGTTTCCATGAAGGTCCCGCGCGTCATTCGCGATCGCGACCGTGGTACGGTGGCCCTGATCGATTCCGGTTCTTTCCGTTACAAGGGCAAGGTCGTGGCACTGTCCCCCTATGCAATCCATACCACTGAAGTGACCCAGCAGTTCTTCAAGGATGTGATGGCCAAGGTGGATTCTACGAAGCGCATTAAGGACCGCTCTACCTTTACTGGTCCCCGTCATCCGGTGCACAATATTACCTGGACCGACGCTCAGGAATTCTGCAAGGCTATTGGCGGCGACCTGCCGACCGAAGCCCAGTGGGAATTTGCCGGTCGTGCCGACAATAACGAAGGTGCCCTCTGGAATCTTGACGACGACCCGAATCCGGGTTTATACGCTATTTACAAGGCTAACTCCTATAGCCGCGGCAAGAAGAGCCCCGAATACGGCCCGCAGCCGGTAAGCACCAAGAAGTCCAACGCCTGGGGCATTTTCGACATGTCGGGTAACGTTGCCGAATGGACTAAGGACAAGTACTTCATGTTCTCTGTCTGGGTCGAAAGCTCCAACCCGACGGGTGCCTTGATGGGCTCTACCAAGATTTACAAGGGTGGCTCTTGGCGTGATAAGGAAGACCTTCTGAACTTGACTGACCGCGACGACGAAGATCCGCGTTACTGGGCAGACTGGCTCGGCTTCCGCTGTGCATTCCCTAGAAACCTCTTTGAAGGAAAACAATAATGGCTGAAAGCCAAAATGTAAAAGAAGCTCCTGTTAAGGGCGCACGCGAAATGCGCCTTTTCAAAAGACTGACCGCGATTCCCTATTTGCTTGTTATTGTGGCTTTGCTCTTGCCGCTGGCAAATGTTTCTTGTGCTGAAAAGGACGTAGTGGCCGAGCCCAACCTCTATGAACTCGCCATGGGTCTTGATCTGGAACAGGAATTGAAGGAACCGGCCTTGGGCATTTTGAAGAAGATGGAAACCGGAAACCCCACCGCTATGGAAAAGTTCCGGCAGACCATGCCTCATTTCCCTAAGATGGAACCTGTGCCCTTCTTGTACGCAATTGTCGTGGGCGCCATTATCGCGGGCCTGTTCGCTTGGCTGACTCCGCTGGGCTCCATTACTATGGGAATGTTGACGATGGTGTCCATGTGGTTCTTCCTTTCAAGACTTGCGCAAATCAATTCTGCCATGGGAGTGCCCTTGTTGAAGGTGGAACCCGGTCCGGGAATTCATGCGGCATCGTTCCTGATATTGATTGGAACGGCTATGAACATTGCCAGTATCGTTCGCCCGATTATTGAAGAAATCAAGGCGAAACGCGCCGCTAAGAAAAAAGGTTAGGGAAGGCTACGCCCTCCCTAAGACCCTCCCGACACTTAATAATCCGCTTCCCTTAAGTAGTGTCCTATAGTTAGAACGGATTATTTGCGTGGGCGCCTGTCGGTGCAAAAAGAAATTAGGAAAAAGAAAAAACGCGAGCGAATTGCCCGCGTTTTTAAATTTTTTTTCGTGTATTACACGTTGAAGAGGAAGTACATGATGTCGCCATCCTGTACCACGTAGTCCTTGCCTTCGGTGCGGACGAGGCCGGCTTCCTTGGCGGCGTTCCAGCTGCCGTGCTTCAGGAAGTCTTCGTAGCTCAAGGTTTCGGCTCGGATGAAGCCGCGTTCGAAGTCGGTGTGAATCACACCGGCACACTGCGGAGCCTTGTAGCCGGCGTGGAACGTCCAAGCGCGGCATTCCTTTTCACCGGCGGTAAAGAACGTACGGAGACCGAGGATTTCGTAACCCTTGCGAACGACGGAGTCGAGGCCCGATTCCTTCATGCCGAGTTCCTTCAGGAATTCGGCCTTGTCGGCGGGTTCCATGGCAGAGAGTTCTTCTTCGATCTTGCCGCTGATCATGATGACTTCGTGACCGTTCTTGGCGGCGTATTCCTTCAGCTGGTCCACGTAGGCGTTGCCGGTCAGAATGTCGTCTTCCTTGACGTTGGCGCAGTAGAAGAGCGGCTTTGCAGTGAGGAGAGCCAAGTCCTTCACGATGAGTTCCATTTCTTCGCTGTCGTGCATCACGGTGCGGGCGGCCTTGCCTTCCTGGAAGGCGTCGCGGAGCTTTTCGCAAGCGGCGAGGCGGGCCTTGGCTTCGGCACCACCCATACGGGCAGCCTTGGCTTCGGTGGCGAGGCGCTTTTCGACAGAGTCGAGGTCCTTCAGAATCAGTTCGGTCTCGATGATTTCCACGTCGCGGACCGGATCCACGGAACCGTGTACGTGCACGATGTTTTCGTCGTCGAAGCAGCGGATGACTTCCATGATGGCTTCGCATTCACGAATGTGGGTCAGGAACTGGTTGCCGAGGCCTTCGCCCTGGGCAGCACCCTTTACAAGGCCTGCAATGTCCACAAATTCTGTAACGGCGGGAACGATGGATTTCGGATTGTAGACCTTGACCAGTTCGTCGAGGCGGCTGTCCGGCACGCTCACCATGCCCACGTTCGGTTCGATGGTGCAGAACGGATAGTTGGCTGCTTCGGCGCCGGCGTTGGTGATGGCGTTAAAGATGGTGGACTTGCCCACGTTGGGGAGGCCTACGATACCGCATTTAAAACCCATGATAATCTCCAGTTTTGGCGGCTACCTATCTGCCGCTCGTTTTTTTGCGATGTAAAGGTAGAAAAATGCCCTTGTAGGCAGTCCTATGAAAATCTAAATTTACGCCCGTTTTTAAGGTAAGGTATGGCTGGGCGCTCGTCAAAGACGAATATAGATATGCTGAATGGCCCCCTCGGGAGAAAAATCCTGAGGTTTGCCATCCCTATTGCCTTGAGTAGCATTTTCCAGCAGATGTTCAATTTGGCAGACGTTGCCGTGGTGGGACAGTTTGCGGGCGACAAGGCCTTGGCTGCCGTGGGTGCGAACACCTTCGTTATTAACTTGCTAATCAACTTGTTCGTTGGCCTTTCCGTAGGGGCGAACGTAGTGGTGGCCAATTCCATTGGTGAGCGCAGTTACCGTTCCGTGACCCGCAGCGTGCACACGTCGGTGATGGTTGCTTTCTTTAGCGGAATATTCCTTTCTTTCGTAGGAATCTTTTTCGCGAGGCCGATTCTCGAACTGATTTCGACGCCGTCCGACGTGTTGGATATGGCGGTGCGCTATCTGCAAATTTATTTTGCGGGCATGCCCTTCGTGATGGTCTACAACTTTGTGTCGGCCGTCTTGCGTAGCAAGGGCGATACCAAACGCCCGCTTTACGTACTTATGGTGGCGGGTGCGGTGAATGTGGTGCTGAACCTGATTTTGGTGGCAGGCTTTGACATGGGCGTGTCGGGCGTGGCGATTGCGACGGTGTTTGCCAACATCATCAGTGGCGTTACTTTGTTCTATCTCCTGTTAAACGAGGTGGGACCTTTCAAACTTGAATTCTGGAAACTTCGCGTAACGCCTTTCTTCTTGAGTCGTATTCTGCGGGTGGGAATCCCGACGGGGCTTCGCGGCGTCGTATTCTCGTTTAGCAATGTGTGCCTGCAGTCGGCTATCAATAGCCTCGGTTCTGCTACAGTGGCGGCTTCGGCTGTGGCACTCAACTATGAATTTGTGGTGTATTACTGGCTGAGTTCTTTTTCCCAGGCGTGTGTTACCTTTGTCGGGCAAAACTATGGAGCAAAGAATATGGAACGCTGCCGCCGTACGGTCCGCTGGACGCTCCTGTTGGGTTGCTCTTCTACGATCGTGCTGAGTGCCCTTTGCTGCATTTTTGCCAAACCCATGCTGAGCGTGTTTACGTCTAATGCCGAAATCATTGAAATCGGTTCTATCCGCATGTATGTGGTGGTGGGTCTTTTGGCGATTAACGTGTTCCTGGACGTGTTTTCGGGGGCGCTTTCGGGAATGGGCAAGTCCTTGGCTCCGGCCCTTACCTGCATGGTGGGCGTCTGCGGAATACGCATTCTTTGGGTGATTTTCGTGTTCCCGAAGTACAAATCCTTCGCTTCGCTCATGGTGGTTTACCCGATAAGCTGGATTCTTACGATTTCTGTGATTATGGGAATCTATTTCTACCACGTGAGGCGTACCAAGTTTTAGTATATTTCGGACAATGCGTTATTTAAAATTCGCCTCATTGTCTTTATTGTTTGCGCTTTCGGCTTGCGTTTACGAGCCGGAACAGTTTGTTGCCCAAGAAGAATCCAAAGAAAATTCTTCGACTACCGAAATGGGCGCTCTTTTTGCCGTAAATGGCGGCAAGCAGATTTGTAATCCGTCGGTGTCGCAAGATACGGTGAATTATCCGGCATCTATGCTTTGGTTGAACTTTGGCGGCAAGCTGAATGTAACCGCTCCCGATTCGGTGTACACCACTTCAAAGGTGGTGCAGCATGACCGTCTTTCGGTGTCTGATACGTCGGGCAAGGTTCGTTGGTACTTGATGCGCGACACCAAGGCGGGCGATTGCCAGTTCCAGGATCCCGAATGGAGTACGCACCCGAACTACATCGTGGCTCTCCGCGCGTTTGACACCAAGGGAAATGCCGCATGTGAAAATCTGGATTACGGCGTGTTTGCCGTTCGTGTGTCAGACAAGAAGAAGTTCTCCTTCTATGATAAAGACATAAGCGAATTTGCTACACCGCACCTTTGGGTGGATCCGGAAGCGGTGCGTGATACCTCGGCTGACGATTCCAAGGTAGAAGGCTTCTTTGGCACGAATCAAGTTCGCCTTGTCTATGTGAACAAGAAAGATGAAATTGTATTTGTGGATTACGCAAACGGCGGAACCAAGAGTGCTAAGACGCTCAAGAAACCGTCTGGCGTAGATGGCTGGATGATGGATAGCCCGCTGATTTCTCCGGATGGAAATTTTGTGGTCTACAACATGATCAATTCCGCGATGACCGGCTGGAAGTCCTTTGTCCAGGAATTGTCAGGAAACGCTAAGCCTATTGAAATTGAAAAAACGACGGGCATGATTTCGGAACCGGTGCAACCCCATTGGTTTAGCTTTGCCGGTCGCCTGTTCGTGGAATGGACTGAGTTTCCGCAGGGCTCTCAGTTCGTGAACAAGAACGATTTGTCCGAAGCGTCTGTGCAAAACGGTAGCGCCGGCCGTACTGCCATGCGCGAAGTTTCGCTTGCGGCAGGAGCTCCGTCTGACCTTGCTTTTGCGTGGGTGGGCGATGTCGTTGAACTTGCTCCGATACCGATGATTGGTGGGCGTTCGCCCGACGGCCGTTATTTGGCGACCGGTACAAACAATGGATTTTTGCTGGAACTCCCGTGAGGTAAACGATGAAGAAGAATTTATTTAGCGGGATTTTGTCGGGCTTTGCTGCGGTTGCAGCTGTGGCGGGAGCCTTTTATGTTGGCTTTAATTCGCCTGTAGAAGTTGCAACGCCGTGGGAGTCTATCGGTGGTTGCGGTGCAGGTGGTTCCGGCGGTGGTTCTGGCGATGGAATCAAGTGGATTGGCCAGGGTGTTTCTGGCGGTTATCTTGAGGCCGAAGTCTTTACCAAGTATAACGTAGGCCAAAACTTTACGGGCGTGTCGTTTACGCCGCATCTGTCGATTAAGCCTACTTGGTCCACCAAGCTTGGCGTGTCCATTCCGTGGATGAGCCACAGCGGCGAAGTGCAGTACCGCAGCAACCAGATTCCGACCGACCGCACGACGGGCGGCTTGGGCGATGTCAGCATTGACTTTAGCAAGACCATCGGTAGCGGGGGAGCCGCATCGCTTTCGGCAAGCCTCACCATTCCGACGGGTCAGTACGATATCAAGCGCGGAACCGACGCTGCCGAAGAAATCTTGCCGAGTAGCTTCCAGAAGGGCTCGGGTCTGTATTCGCTCACGCTCGGCTGGGATTACAGCCGCGATACCGATAAGGGCATTTGGCTTTACGGCTTAAGCTACACGCATCCGTTTGCGATGCACTTGATTTCGGGTGAAAATGAATTCAACGATTCTTACTGGAAGGACATGGACCACGATGGCAAACGCTTCGAGTACCGCTTCAAGCCTTATGGCGAAAACGACTTGGGCGCTTATACGCCGCCTTCCGTAGGTGGCTCCATTGCTTACGGCTACCGCGGTCGTCCGGGAATCGTTCAGAGTTTCGGTGTGAATTTCTCCATACCGCTCGGTGTCGCTTGGATTAACTCCGAAAAGGCTGGGACCTACGACCCCCGCCCGGACCCTGATCATCAGGCGTGGTCCGTGGCGTTTGCCTACGGTATTGAATTTTCGAATGCCGACTTCCCGGTGTTCCTCGCCCTTTCGGTGCCGCTGCATGACAAGAGCAACGCCGCTGATCCGAAGGATGAATACGACGAATCCCCGATGCGCAAGTGGGATGCTCCGGACTGGAGCGACTTTGGCCAGCAGTGGACCATCGCCGTCGGCATCAAGGGAAGTTTCTTCTAATTACGCCCTAGGGTGCGTCTTCTTGAAGGCGGCGCGCAGGCGTTCTGCATTTACATGAGTGTAAACCTGAGTGGTGGAGATGTTCGAATGACCGAGCATCTCTTTGACGCTCATGATTTCGGCGCCGTTTTCGAGCAGGTGCGTAGCAAAGCTATGGCGGAGCACGTGCGGGCTAGCCTTGCCTTCCCAGCCGATTTCTCGAAGCAAGTGCTGGATGTCGTTGCGTAGCGTGCGCAGGCCGAAAGGCTTGCCGTCGTCGCTCAAGAATACGTAGCCCGTGGCAGTCGGCAGGTGTCCTGCCTCTAGTTGCATTTGCTTGTAATTTGCGATGCGTGCGATAAAACTTTCGGTCAGCGGAACGATGCGTTCCTTGTTGCCTTTGCCGAGAACGCGGACTAGGAAATCATGTTCGTTAATGCGGTCCCAAGTAAGGTTCTGGCATTCCGAAATACGTAGTCCGGAACCGTAAATCAGTTCTAGCAGAATGCGGGCGCGCACTTGTTGCAGCGTCGGCTTTTCAGGGAGCTCCGGAAATTTTTCTTCGGCTAGGTCCTTTTGCCCAAGAACATTTACCAAGCGCTTGGGGCGCTTGGGCATGGGAACGTTTTCGGCCGGATTCTTTTCGACGATTTTACTCTTGACCAGGTACTTGCCGAAACTTTTCAAGGCGGCCAGGTGTTCGCAAATGCTTGTAGGTGCAAGCTTCTGCTTCATCTTCAAGTCCCATACGAATGTCTTGACGCTGGATTCCGAGAAAGCGTTGAGTGGAAATTCAGCGGCGCCTTCGCCGAGATGCTCGATGAACTTCGTAAGCGACTTGCGATAGGTGTCTACCGTGCGTGGCGAAAAGCGGCGCCTATCCGCGATATACTGCAAATAGCCTGCGATGTGTTCAGAAAGATTCATTTATAGCGCTTCTTATGTGGTCTACGGAACAAAAATAATCTATCTTGATGGTCAAAGTATGACATTTGCGAAAAATTCTGTTTGTATTGCTTTAATTGCTGTTGCTAGTTCTTTTGCCGCCGACCGTGTGGTAGGTGCGAATGCGACCTTGGATATTGAACCGGGTGCGCGCTCTGCCGCTTTGGGTTCTGCGACAATGGCTGTTGATGGCGATTACCTGGGGCTCATGTCTAACCCCTACCAGCTTGCAAATGTCAATTACGCGTGGGCTTCTTTCTCACATACCGAATACTATGAAGATACAAAGTATGACTACGCCTCGGCGGTGGTGCCGCTAGGTGCAGGTCAGGGCTTGGGTATTTCTTTTTCCAGGTTCGGTGCAGACGATATCCCTTACATTAAAGAAGGTGAGCCCCTGCCTGAAGGTTCCAACTACAATACCCTTTCTATTGCAGACTGGGTGTTCTCGGCAACCTTTGGCCGCAAGCTGACTGACCGCTTGGAATTGGGTGTTGGCTTCCATGGCCTTTACCGCGATATGGACCAGACCGGTTGGGGCTTCCGTGGCGATGCCGGACTTCGTTTCCGCGCCGTAGATGAACTTTATGTATCGGGCCTCTTGAAGGGTTGGACTTCTTCGGCGACCAGCTGGGAGTCGGGGGAGTTTGAATACACTTCGCCGGAGTTTTATCTTGCTGCCAGCTATGGACTTCCGGTGCCTTACTTGTACGGTAAGCTGAATGTTTACTGGCAGGGTGCAGGCCTGTTCCACCGTGAAGCCCGTGATTTGGATTTCGAAACGGACGAAAGCCGCGGTAAGCGTGTTTGGGAAGATCCGCTGGACTGGCTTTCGGGCGGTCGCGGGGGTCTTGAATACACCTTTGACTTCGGCCTTTCTCTGCGCGCAGGCCTCTCTAGCTTTACCACGCTCCAGAGCGTGACCGCGGGTGCGGGTCTAGTTATTGCAAAATTTGTAAAAGTCGATTACGCGTTTGAATCCCATCCGGTGCTTTCGCCGGTGCATCGCGTGAGCGTGAGCATCAGTCCTTACTTGTTCTCTCATGCCCCGAGGCAGGGTACGCCCGAAGTTAAGGCAAGTTCCAAGGCCGTCGTGGCCGAGGAACCCGAAGAAAGCGACGCCGCCTACGAGGCCATGGAACGGGAATCCTACGAATCGCCGGCCGCGGCTGAAACTCCTGCCGCTACAGAGTCCTCTGCGCCTTCTGAGAGCGCCGTGGAAGAACTCGTCCCGGCGCCGGAACAGGTGCAAAATCGGCCAGAAAAGCCAAATATCGTCGAAACGGACGATGAAGTCCTTGAACCCTAGTCAATATTAGTCTATATTTTTAGCATGCCCCAATTAAAGAATTATCGCGAAGTTGGAATTTTTGATTTGTTGTCTGCCCCCCTGAATCCGATTGGGGCTTTTGACGCAGAACAGTTTAAGAAAGACGTTCGCGCTTTACTCGCTGAAAAGACCGATGAAAAGTTTTTGGCAGTCGATTTGACTGGTCTTGACTTTGTCTATAGCGATGCTTATAATGCATTTATCCAGTTCCAGCAGGAAATGGACGATCGTAAGGGTATGTTTGCCATTTTGACAAACAACCAGACGATTCTGGATGGCCTCAAGAAGGCCGGCCTCGACAAGAACATCAAGGTTTTTGCTTATGAAGCAGACATGATGTCGTTCTCGCTGCAGGCTAGCGCTCCCGCCGAAAGCAAGCCCGAAGTCGAAGTGGTTCCTGAAGAACCGGCTCCGGTTGCCTCCCAGAATATGGGTAGCACCATGGGTTCTATCGAAGGCGCTCCGTCTGCACACTTGGATCGTCATACAGGCGCACATCGTCGCTTTACCAAGAGCTTCAACGCTATTGCTAAAGAAGAACCCGAGGAAAATACTTCCAATAAGAAGGGTCTCGACGTTCCGTTCGATGACGAACCGTCTTCGGCAAAGACTGTTATTATTGTAGTACTCTTGTTGCTTGCAGCGGTGGGCGGAATTCTCGCGTTCTTCTGCATCTAGTCCGATGCCTGTTGAGTTTCAAGAATACAAAAGAAAGCGTAAATCTTTCAATAACCAACATAAGTTTCCTTTAATCCGACTGGTGCTCGTAGCCGTAGCCGCCTTTATGGCGTATTGGTCGGGTCTTGTTTCTAAAATCGCCGATGCACTTCCGCTTCCGGGCAACAAGGAAGAAATTCCCGTTGAAACTTGGGAGACTCGTTGTGCGGCTTACGGAGGAACTCCCTTCCAGTTAAAACTGGGCCTTGCCCAGTGTTCCTGGATCGTGGTGGATTCTGTTCCGGTGCATCGTTTGCCGAACCCCTTCCTGCGTTACGTGGCTGGGCTTCGCAAGTCCGAAAAGTCCAAACTCCATTGGATTGCCCCGGTGCAAAATATTGAAAGCCCCTTGTTGGTGATGCACGAAGACAGCGTAACCTCTGTCTATTTACGTTATATGAAACCAGACTCCACCTATATGTGGGTGTCCAAGACGACGGGTTGCAAGTTCCCGGGGGTATGCCCGCGTCTTCCGTTGGAATGGTCTGCGCTTTCCATTGATGAAGGCTTTGACTTCGAAGGCCAGGAATCCCTGTTGGCTATGGATGTCTTTAGCGGTATTGGAGAGGCTCCGATTTATCCGGTACTTTCCGGCCGTATTCTTGAATCGGGCAAAGATTCTTTAGGTTACTTTGTTGAAATTGATCACGGATACAATGTGACCAGCAAAACGTCGGGTATGGGCGCCTTGAATGACTCCTTGTCGGTGGGCGATACCGTTGGCGTTCAATCGGTACTCGGCAGGCTTTCGCCGAAAGACAGTGCCACCTTCTTTTTGTCTGTCCGCCTGAATGGACAATTCGTTCGCTGGAATGAATTCTACACTTCGACCCATCCGGTCTCTCCAGATTCCATTGCGGCATTTGAAAAGTTGAACGGTTTTTAATACCTTTGGTCTCATGAACCGTCTTCGTTCTAAATACATGTTTTTTGGATTGCTGTGGATCTTGTGCGCCGTCCTGTTTTTTGTGGGCTGCGAAAAAGGTACCGACGGTCCCTTGAAAGTATCTGAAGACGATTTTTCTTACGATGGTGATGGTTTCTTTGCGTATGCGCGTCTAGATTCTGGCAAGACGATTCACTTGTCCAAGGATACTCTGTATTTGGACATGGGAAAGATGTATACGTTTTCGAACTGTGCGCTGAAGGACATAAATTTGTCCTTCAACAAGGTCGATTCGGTGCTGTGGATTGCGCCGACGCTTTCGATTCATGCAACGGCCGAAGATTGTGCCGCACCTTTTTACCGCCCCGACACGACTCTTAAAATGCAGCTAACGTCGGAACAGATGAAAGGTGTTGGCGTCATCAAGGTGAAAAACGATGCGGATACGGCGCTGGATTCCATTATTCTTCGCCGCGGAAACATCAAGAAGGATACCTTCTACGTGTATCTGGATTCCTCTTTTGCTGATCCGCATGCATATCCCCTGCGTACAAAAGACCAGAAGAACGGCAAGGACGTTCCTACGATCCTTCGCGTGCTGGATTCGCTCACGCCTCGAGTGTTCTACTGGCGTACCATGAAGTCGACCTGTACGCACCGTGTGGATGTGTGCGATGAAACGAATGCCGACACCATTTACCCGACGAGTTGGAAAATTAACGATACCAACTTGGTGCCGGTGCATTACTCCTGTGCCGATTCCGAACTGACGTACTGCATTAATTCCAAGTGGGAAAACGATTCGACGGCGTTGGGAAAGGTTCAGGATCGCCCTGATACCATTTGGCATTACAGCACTTACTATACCGAGAAAATCCCGGAATGCGGAACTTATAGCTCTTTTGCGATTAGCAACTTTACGGTAGGTAACCGTGCGCGCTTTATTCGAGAACTGTTTACACCAGACGATGAAGAAACTTTCTGCGGACCGAATTCCAAGAAAGATTGGATGGTCTACAGTTTGTCGGCAGGTGGAATGGTAACGGATTCCGATAGCGTTACGGTGCTGGATACTTTGTCTAAAATTTGGAATGACGCAACCGTTGCGCCTGATACGCTGATAGAAAAATGATCGAATATACCTATTCTCCTGAAATTGCCGAGGCGGACCGCCCGATTATCCTTGAATCTCGCATTTACAAGGAATGGCTCGAAAACGTTCAAAAGAAATTTATCGTTACCAAAGTCCACTTTTCGTCGGTGGATTTTTTGCGTAAAGGCCGCCAGCCGCTATTCATTAAACTTATCGCGACGGCAACACTTCCGGATGGCCGCCCGGTGCATGGAATCGTGCTGGTGCGTGGCAATGCCGTGGGTGTCTTGGTGGTACTCCGCTGTGAAGGCAAGAAGTATTTGCTGCTGGTAAAGCAGCCGCGATTTGCGATTAGCGAACAGGCATCTCTCGAAATTCCGGCGGGAATTTTAGACTGGACGGGCGATTACCGCAAGGTAGCTCTTAGCGAACTCGAAGAAGAAGCCCAAATCAAGGCCGATGATTCTGAACTGATTGACTTGATGGATTTCTGGTACAAGGGCAAAAGTGACGGCTTTGCCGCCAGCTGCGGGCTCTTGGATGAACGCATTCGCCTGTACGCCATTGAACGCGACGTGACGCCGGAACAGCTTAAGGCGATGGACGGCAAGGACCAGGAATATACCGAAGAAATCGAGTGGATTAAGACCGTGGTGATGCCTTACGAAGAGGCCGCCCACGAATTTATCGATGGAAAAAATCTGATTGCGCTCTTCTTGTACGAACGCTGGCTCAAGAGAAACGAGGTGTGAGCTCGGCGCAAGGCGCCTCTGAGGAATGAGCTGATTGCTCGTTACCAGTTCCCGATATTATTTATCGTCAGGCCTAGGAAGAAAACCGTCAGGTAGCCGTACCAGAGTCCCGTAAGCACGTAGTTGAGCTTGCGCTTGTAGGCCTTGGGTTCATTCTTGTTCTTTTCGCGAATGATAAGGATGTTCTTGCGCAGAAAATAAGCGCAGCCAGCAAGACCGATAAGTGAAGCGAGAATCAAAAGTACGTAAGCCATGGTGTAAATGTAGCAATTATGGAACAGTAGGCAGTAAGAAGTAGACAGTAGGAAGTTGGATGTAGGCGGTGGGATAAACATTAGTCATCCCACATCCATAATCGTCTGTTTTCGCCCTCATTTCTTGAAAATCCGGTTGCCTAGACCCTAAAAAATTTCTCTATTTGTTCTGTCTTGACGTTCGTGGACCCGATTTAGGCTTAAATGAGCAGATTTCGGGGCCGTATGCGAACGCCGTTTATTATACGAGGTCTATTTGGTAGCCCAGAAATTGGATACACTTATCGCCCAGGCATGCGAAGCTGCTGGCGTGACATTGGTGGAACAGGACATGTTCCGCGCAGGCAAACGTAAGACTCTGCGCCTTTACATAGACAAGCCCGAAGGGGTGACAATCGACGACTGCTCTAACGTGAGCCGTCACTTGTCCGATGCCTTGGACCTGGATCCTGAAATTATCGAAGGTGCCTACACTTTGGAAGTGTCGTCGCCGGGGTTAGACCGCCCCCTGAAGTCGGTTGCCGATTTTACCCGCAATATTGGACGATTCCTGCGGGTGACTCGCAGTACCGGTAAGCCTGTTGTTGGCAAGCTGGTTTCTGCTGACGAAGAAAATTTGACGCTCACCCTTAAAGGCAATGCCGGTGACGTGGTCGTGCCCCGCAGCGAAGTGCTGGTGGCGAAAGTGGATGTACAAATATAATAGGAAGGTCATTTTATGAAGAACGAACCGAAAGTTAACTTGCTCGATGTGCTGAAAGAAGTGGTCGAAGCCAAGGATATGGATGATTCCATTGTCATCAACGCTTTGAAGGAAGCCTTGGTGACGGCAGCACGCAAGTACTTGCACATCGAAAAGAAAATCGATGTGGATTTCGATACTGAAACCAACGAAGTCCATGTGTTCTTGCGCGTGGCCGTTGTGGATGACTATCCGGATTACGACCCGAACATGACCGCTTCCGAAGTGGAAGAACTCGACAAGGGTTACATGCTGGTCGAAGAAGCCCGCGACTTCAACGAAGACGCTCAGCCGGGTGACTTCCTCGAAATGGAAATTCCTATTTCTGCATTCGGTCGCCAGGCCATCCAGACTGCAAAGCAGCTCTTGAACCAGCAGATCCGCGATGCCGAACGCCAGAAGATCATGGACACCTACCGTAGCCGTATCGGTACCATGGTGAGCGGCGAAGTGCTCCGCCTTGAACAAAGTAATATCATCGTGAAGCTCGGCAAGCAGACCGAAGCTATGATTCCGGCTCGTGAACAGATCCGTCGCGAACGCTGGGCTCAGGGCAACTCCATCAAGGCCGTGATCGCCCGCGTGGAAGAATCCTCCAAGAACGGTGCCCAGGTAGTGCTTTCCCGCGCCAATGGCGACTTCCTCAAGGAACTCTTCCGTCAGGAAGTTCCGGAAATTTACGAAGGTACTGTCGAAATCAAGGGCGTTGCCCGTGAACCGGGTTTCCGCGCCAAGATTGCCGTGTACTCCCGTGACGAAAAGATTGACCCGGTCGGCGCATGCGTCGGTATGAAGGGTGCCCGCGTGCAGACGATTGTGCGCGAACTCGGCAACGAACGTATCGACATCGTTCAGTGGAACCCGGATCTGGATACCTTCATTACCCGTGCTCTTACTCCGGCTAACGTGATCAAGCTGATTCACGTGCCCGATACTCGCCGCACGGTGGTGATTATCAGTGATGAAAACCTCGCTCTGGCAATTGGCAAGAACGGCCAGAACGTGAAGCTTGCTGCAGAACTCGTGCAGCGCAACCTCGATGTGTTCGGTGAAAACGAATGGAACCAGAAGGACGACGAAACGAAGGCCAAGATTACTTCTCCGTCCGCTGCCGATTTGAACCAGAACCGTAAGGCTGCTCGCTAATTTTAAAAAAGGAACATTGGAAGCTATTCATGGCTAATGAAGAACAAATTAAACCAGTAGATTGGGCGAAGGAACACGGAGTCAAGAGTGACCTCGTGATCAAGCTTTTGCGCGAGAACGGTGTCAAGGTTTTGACCCAGGTTTCGAAGGTGAACGCCTCCGAATACGAAAAGATCGAAGCCGCTGTTGATGCTGAACGCCAGAAGGCTGAAGCCCGCAGTAAAAACCTGAAAAAGGCGTCTACCGCCGAAACTTCCAATGCCTCTTCCGACAAGAAGAAGGAATCTTCTTCGGCTGGCGACGGCAAGTTGAAGGCCAAGTTGATCAGGACGAAGAAGCCGGCTGCAAAACCGGCCGCCGCTCCCGCTGCCGCCGCAGCACCTGCTGCAAAGCCTGCCGCAGTGGTAAAGCCTGCTGCTCCTAAGGTCGAACCGAAGGTCGAAACGCCTGCCGCTGCTCCCGCACCGGCTGCCGTTGAAGCTCCGAAGGCTCCCGAGGTGAAGCCCGCCGCAGCACCTGCTGCTCCGAAGGTTGAAGCTGCTCCCGCAGCTGCTGCCGCAGAAAAGCCTGCAGCACCTAAGGTTGAACCGAAGCCCGCTCCGGTGGAATCGAAGCCTGCTCCGGCTGCTGTAAAGCCTGCCGCACCGGCAGCCCCCGCAGCGCCCGCTGCTGCCGCACCGGCCGCTGCCAAGCCTGCCATGGTGACCCCGGGTATGGAACTTAAGCAGCCCCCGATGAAGGCTCAGGTGTTCAAACCTGATGAAGCTATTCTCGCCCGTATCAAGAAGTCTCAGCAACAGGCTCAGGCATCCCGCGGCGGTCACCGTAACAACAACGGTAACCAGCAGGGTTATACGGGTACATTCGGTCGCCTTTCGAACAATGGCGACAACCGTAACGGAAACCGCCGTAACGACAACCGTAACGGAAACGGTGGCCCGAACAATAACGGTGGCCGTACCTTTACTGGTCGCACCGGTGGCTTTACCGGCAGTTCTATGCAAGATGCCTTCAATGCTAGCAATGGTGGCGCCCAGGGATTTGGCGGCCAGAATCAGGGCGGCAAGGGTGGCAAGCAGCAGAACGGTCGCCACGGCCAGAACGACAAGAACCGTCGCGGCAATGGCAAGGACCGTCAGGACCAGCAGAAGGAAATCCAGCAGGAAGTCGTTCGTCAGAACGTTTCCCGCGTGATGGCTGACCTGTCCAAGAAGCCTGTCAAGAAAGTTTACCGCAAGGAGCATAACGACAATACTCCGGGCGAAGAAAAGAAAATCCTCAAGACTTCCGACTTTATTACCGTGGGCGAACTCGCTGGCCTTATGGACCAGATGCCGGCCCGCGTGATCGCGAAGTGCATGGAAATGGGCATGATGGTGACCATCAACGCCCGCCTCGATTTTGAAACCATCCAGCTCTTGGCTGACGAATTCGGTTACGAAGCCCAGCTGATGGAAGAATACGAAGAAGAAGTGCTCGGCGTGGAAGAAGAATCTTCTGAAAACCTGAAGCCGCGTCACCCGGTGGTGACGGTGATGGGCCACGTTGACCACGGTAAAACTTCTTTGCTCGACTGGATTCGTAAGACCCATGTGGTGTCCGGCGAATCGGGTGGCATTACGCAGCATATCGGTGCATACGAAGTCACGACCAAGCAGGGTAAGGTGACCTTCCTCGATACTCCGGGTCACGAAGCATTCAGTGCTATGCGTGCTCGCGGTTCTCAGGTGACCGACGTGATCGTGCTCGTGGTGGCTGCCGACTCCATGGTGATGCCGCAGACGGTTGAATCTATTGAACTTGCCAAGCGCGAAAAGGTGCCGATGGTCGTGGCTATCACGAAGATCGACTTGCCGACCGCTAACCCCGACAAGATTCGCGCCCAGCTCGCTGAACGCGGCGTGGAAGTGGAACAGTGGGGTGGTTCTACCAGCTGTATCGAAGTTTCTGCACGTACGGGCCAGGGCATGGACGACCTCTTGGAAACGCTCGCCCTCGAAGCCGAAGTGCTCGAACTCAAGGCTAACCCCGATGCTCACGCTCGCGGCGCCGTGGTGGAATCTAAGCTCGACGTGGGTAAGGGTTCTATGGCCACGATCCTCGTGCAGAACGGTACGCTCCATGTGGGTGACCCGTTTGTCTGCGGTATTTACGCTGGTCGTGTCCGTGCTATGTTTAACGAACGTGGCGAACAGATGAAGGAAGCTCCTCCGTCTGCTCCGTGTCAGGTGCTCGGCTTTGACGGTACTCCGCAGGCCGGTGACGATCTTATTGTGGTCGAAGACGAAAAGACCGCACGTGAAATTGCCTCCAAGCGCCGTATGGCTGCTCGTGAACGCGACCTGCGTTCTCGTAACGTGAAGACTTTGGAAGATACCTTCAACGATCGTAAGGAAGGTAAGCTCTCCGAACTCAACCTTATTGTTAAGGCCGACGTGGGCGGTTCTGCAGAAGCTCTTGCAGCAAGCCTCGAAAAGCTTACCAACAAGGAAGTGCGCGTCAACATTATCCGCAAGGGTGTGGGTACCATTACGGAATCCGATATCTTGCTCGCTACGACCGCACAGGCAATCATTATTTCCTTCCACTTGATGCCGTCGCTCTCTATCCGCGAAATGGCCCAGAAGGAAGGCATCGAAATCCGCAACTACCGCGTGATTTACGACTGCATTGAAGATATCACCAACGCTGTGGAAGGCCTCCTCAAGCCGACCATGCGCGAAGAACTCTCCGGCGAAGCCGAAATCCGCCAGGTGTTCAAGATTCCGAAGATCGGTCTCATCGCAGGCTGTATGGTTACCGACGGCGAAGTCGACCGTACCAGCCATGTGCGCGTGTACCGCAACGGTGTGGAACTCGGTACGACCGTGGTCCAGTCCTTGAAGCGCATGAAGGACGACGTCAAGTCTGTCGCTCGTGGCTTTGAATGCGGTATCGGTCTTAAGGGTTACGAAGACATCAAGGAAGGCGATAGCTTGATCTTCTTCAAGGAAGTCAAGGTTGCCCGTACCCTGAAGGATGTGGCCCGCGAAGAAGCCGAAGAAAAGGCCAAGAAGGCTGAGGAGTCCAATGAGTCGTAGAACTGACAGATTGGACGAACAGTTCCGCGAGGAAATCGGCAAGCTCTTGCAGAAGGGCTTGAAGGATCCTCGTGTGAGCAGCCTCGCAAGCATCACGCGCGTCACGATTACCGATGACCTGAGCTACGCCAAGGTCATGGTGTCCGTGATGGGTACCGATAAGGAAAAGCGTGATTCGCTGATTGGCCTCAAGAATTCGGCGGGTTATATCCGTACTGTTTTAGGCAAGGCGCTTAAGATCCGCAAGATTCCGGAACTGAATTTTGTTCTGGATGAAAACTTGGAACACGCCATGCATATCGAAAGCATTCTGGCCGAACTGAAGCAGAAAGGGGACTTGTAATTGAGCAATTCCGGCTTCGTTCTTTTGGACAAGATTGCTGGCGAAACTTCTTTTAAGGCCCTTTTCCCACTGAAAAGGGTCTTTTCTACAAAGCGAGTAGGCCACGCGGGCACGCTGGATTTGCGTGCCTCGGGCTTGATTATTGCTGCCACCGGCCGCTGCACGCGACTGTTGCCCTTTATCGAAGCCAAGGACAAGTGCTATAGCTTTAGGCTGCATTTGGGCTACGAAACCGACACCTTGGAGTGGGACGGCGAGGTCGTAGAACAAGATGAGAGAACGCTCGCGATTTCCCGCGAAAAGCTCGAAGCCGTTCTCCCGCAATTTACGGGCGATATTGAACAGGTTCCGCCCAAGTACTGCGCCGTGAAAATCAACGGCGTGCGTGCCAGCGACTTGATGGAACGTGGCCGCAACATTGAATTGAAACCCCGCAAGATTCACATTGGCGAACTCAAGGTGATTGGCGAGGGCGAAGTGACCGAAGGCTGCTCCGGCAAGGAATTTGCGACCTTCGACTTGATTTGCGAATGCTCCAAGGGAACTTACATTCGTGCGCTCGGTCGCGATATTGGTCGTGCGCTTGGAACCTACGCGTGCGTATCGCAGATACGCAGACACCGCATCGGCAATGTGACGCTCGATAAGGCGGTGCGTGGCGAGAACTTGACTCGTGAAAATCTGTTGCCGGTCGATGCGGTGCTCGACTTTCCGGTGGTGCGCCTTACCGACGAACAGGTGGCCGTGATTCGACAGGGCAATTGGCTCCCGTGGAAAGAGAAAGTCGAGGGCGTGGGTCCTGATGGCCATGTGTTTGCTGCAAATATGCAAGGCGAAGTCTTGAGCTTGTGTTTTTATGAGCCGGGGCGTATTAAGCCGAAATTTTATTTGGGTGAGGATGAAAAATGAAGCGTGCTGTGACGATGGGTAATTTTGACGGATGCCACCTGGGACACCAGGCGCTTTTCCGCACGCTCAAGGCTGTTGCTGAAGTGAACGGCTTGAAGCCTACCGTCATTAGCTTTGAACCGCATTCCAACTATGTGCTGCGCACTCCTGGCGATCCGCTGCTCCTCACGACTACCGAAGAAAAGCGCGAATTTATTGAAAGCCTGGGTCTTGAGTTTTTGGTGCTTCCATTTACGCCCGAGGTGGCGAAGCTTCCGTTCGATGTTTTTGTCCGTCAGGAACTGATTGAAAAGCGCGGCGTGTGTTCCATGTTCTTTGGACACGACCATTGCTTTGGCGCTGGCGGCAAGGGCAACTACGAAACCATTACCGCTGCTTTCCCGGAACTTTCGACGGCCATGCTTTCGATTGTGCTTCACAAGGGTGAACGTGTGAGTTCTTCTGCTGTGCGAAATGCCTTGCTGAATGGCGATGTGTCGCGCGCGCAGACTTATCTGGGCCGCCCGTACCGTTTGTCAGGAACGATTGTCGAAGGCAAACGCCTCGGCCATACCATCGGATTCCCGACCGCGAACCTTCAGGTGGAAAAGTACAAGTTCTTGCCTAAGCACGGCGTGTATGTGGCAACCGCTCGCCTCCCGGGTGGTGTTGATGCAGACGGTGCACACGACGAACGCTGTTTCCGTGCGGTGGTGAACATTGGTACGCAGCCTTCTACCGGCAACCAGCGTCTCGCTATCGAAGCATATCTGCTCGACTTTAACGAAGACATTTACGGTCGCCCGATGGCGCTTGACTTGATGGCGTACCTGCGCCCCGAACAGAAGTTCCCGAGCTTGGACGATTTGGTGCGCCAGATTGGCATGGACGCCGATACCGCCCGCAATTACAACGGCAATCATTGGGCTGAATAATTCAGTTTTTTCCCATTTGCCTCAAAAAAGAGTATATTAAAAGTACTTACTTGAGGTGTATATGGGAGCAAAGATTTTATTGACATTGGGGCTTGCCCTTTCAGCGATACAAGCGTTTGGTGCTGTGTATTATGTGGCGCCTGATGGCAGCGACAATGCGGCGGGCACAAAGGAGAAACCCTTCGCATCGCTCAACAAGGCGAATACCGTGGTGACTGCGGGCGATACCGTTTGGATTCGCGGCGGCATTTACGACCTGCACGATACAGTCTTTTACACACGATACAAGATGACGGCGGGCATTCTCCTCACAGCAAGCGGCGAAAGTGACGATAACCGTATCCATTATCTTGCCTATCCGGGCGAGCGCCCGATTTTTGACGCAGCCAACCTCCCCGTGGCCGCGGGCGAAGAGCATGGCGACGGCACTCCCGAAGGAGCAATGTACACCTCGCCTATCGTGATTGCGGCAAAATACCTGCACTTGAAAGGCTTTGATGTTCGCAATACGCCCATGATACACAATTCCAATTCAGGCGTTTTCCTGTACGCGAGTAAGCATATTTTCTTGGAACAGATTGACAGTCACCACAACGCGGGACCGGGATTCTTTGCGCACGACGGAGCGTCAGGCGGCGGTGGGCACCTCTTTTTGAACTGCGATGCGCACGACAATTATGACCCCACGGATTGGCAGGGCGATGGCGAGAATGCCGACGGTTTCGGCGCGCACTATCAGGAATCCGGCCAGGGCGATACCACCAAGTTCATCGGGTGTCGCTCGTGGTGGAACAGTGACGACGGCTTCGATTTCATTAACCAGGAATTCCCCGTGGTGCTGGAAAATTGCTACGCCATGGGGAACGGCTACAGCGATTTTGGGCGAGGTAGCCCGAAAAACGGCAACGGATACGGCATCAAGATGGGCCAAAGTACGTTTGGCACCGGGCATCACCTCATTAAGTTTTGTGCCGCTTGGAAAAATAAGGCGTCGGGCTTTTATGCAAACTATACCAATGCCGGAAGCACGTGGCTCAACAACACGGCCTACATGAATGGCGACCGTTCCTTCAGCATGGCATCGGCGCTCTATGCCGAAGATGGAAAGACCCGCCTGGCCGAAGTGGTGCCATTGACGGGCGACAACGCGCACGTGCTCAAGAATAACATTGCCTTCCCGAACAAGAATTCGCAAATCGGGGAATGCTGGGAAAAAATTTCGAGCCAGAACATCGACCATTATGTGGAATGCCCAGCTGGCGAAAATAATACGTGGAATTTGAATCTTGATTTGACGGAAGATGACTTTGTAAGTCTTGATGACCCGAGCATGACCGTGACCGGCGAAGATCTCTCAACGCTTCCGGGAATACTTGGCCCGCGCAACGCGGACGGCAGTTTGCCGAACGTGGACTTCTTGAAACTCAAGAAGGGAAGCCGCGCCTTAGAATTAGGCTTGGGTGCATTCGAATATGGCGAGCCTTCGATCGTGATGACCCGCGCTAATCCTGTGGAATTTTCTGGTACTGCATTCGTGTTCGACATGCAGGGCCGATACCTGGGAATCTTGCAGGCCGAGCAGCTTCGTTTCGGCTCCGTAGCCGAAGTGCTCCGTGCTAAATTCAGAAACTCTGGCGCCTATATTGTGCGTCAGGGTAGGTACTTGCAGAAAGTGAATGTGAAGTAGTGCTACGTTAGCACAACTATTTATTCCTAAAAATCGTTAGTGAACCTTTGTTCACTTATTTTACCTCGGACCTGGATCCGAGGTATGCTTTTTGTATGCTTTCGGGTTGAAAATGTCGGCTCTATCTTGCCAAAGTGGTAGAAAATGGTAGATTTGTACTGTGTTGTGGTAAAATGTGTCAAACTAGTATGAACTTTACGTCTTTCATAGGTCAAGCCCAAACGGCTATCGATGGAAAGGGAAGGTCTTCCTTCCCCAGGGAATTCCGTCGTCAGCTCGGGCCAACCGAGGGCGAAGAATTCGTGATCACGCGTGGTCCGAATCAAACGCTTCGGTTGTTTACCTTGCCGGAATACGAAAAGTTCATGGCGGACTTGGACTCGAGGTCCGACCGCCGTCAAGCTGACCTAGTTCGGAGAGGCCTCGCTCCTACGGTAGTGGAGCTCGATGGTCAGAACCGCATTTTACTTCCAAAGATTTTGTTGGAGTATACTGGTCTTAAGGGTGAAGTCCTTTACGTACAAGCTAGCGGAAAAACTCTTGAACTATGGAATCCTGAACGCTTCAATGAAAAGTTCGGCTTGCAGACTGAAGATGCAATTGCCGCCTTCGATGCCGCGTTCTATGGTGAAAGCTTGACGGAGGGGTCCGATGGCAACAAATAGCCTCCGCAAGAACGAATTACATACAAATGAAATTTTGAACAGCCGTGCTACGGCGGCTCATTCCGAAGCAGCCCTTGCCGGTGTCGAAAACGGCGTGTTCTATCACGATCCGGTGATGCTTCAGGAATGCCTTGAAGGCTTGAACATTAAGCCGAACGGTACTTACGGCGATTGCACGCTGGGCGGTGGCGGACATTCCTACGCTATTGCGAACAAACTAGATGAAAACGGGACGCTTCACGCTTTTGACCGCGATGAAGAAGCCGTTGCCTTTGCGACCAAGCGCCTTGCAGGCGTGAAGCCCAAGTTTATTGTGCACCCGGTTCGCTTCGGTGAACTGAAGAATGAAATTGCGCCGAATACCCTGGACGGCATTCTCTACGATTTGGGCATTAGCAGCCATCAGGTAGACGCTTCTGACCGCGGCTTTACCTTTGTGGGCAATAATCCGCTGGATTTGCGTATGGACCGCCGCGAAGGTGTTTCGGCACAGGAATGGCTCAAGACGGTAGATGCCGATACGCTTGCCGCTGCACTCCGCAAGAATGCCGATATGGATCGCGGCTTCAAACTGGCGACTCGCCTTGTTGAAATGGCTGCAGCCAAGGGTGACCAGGAAATTTTGCCTTCTGACGTGAAGATGGTGGTGGAATCTGTGTTCCCCGATAAGCGTCGCGAAGTAAATGGCCTTTTGGCTCGCGTGTTCCAGGCGATTCGCATGGAAGTGAATGGCGAACTTAAGGAAATCGAAGATAGCCTGCGCGCTGCCGTGGATTGCCTCAAGGTGGGCGGTCGACTGGTGGTTATGAGCTACCACTCCGTGGAAGACCGCTGCGTCAAGGAAACGGCCGCTGAATTTGAAAAGGCCTGCATTTGCCCCGAACACTTGCCCGTGTGCACGTGCGGAGGCAATCACCAGCGCCTGAAGAAGGTGAATCGCAAGCCGATTCTGCCCTCTAACGAAGAAATTGCAAAGAACAGCAGGGCTCGCTCTGCAAAGCTTAGGGTATACGAACGCGTATGAGTGAATCGAATAGAAAACCTCTGTTCAATTCTAACCGCACCATTGTGTGGGTGTTCGTTGGCGCCGTGTTGGTGGCCGGCCTTTTGCTGATTTTGCCTTTGTACATGCAGAACTGCCTTACCAAGCTTTATTCCAAGTCCAATGAACTGGCCTACGAGATTGGCCAGCTGCAGCGTGAAAGGACTTTGCAGGAACTTGAAATCAACAAGTTGTCTTCGCTGGAAAACTTGGCTGGCTTTGCAGACAGTGTTGGTCTTGACTTGAATGGCGTGCCCACCAAGGTGCGCGTGACGGGGGCTCCATGAATATTGTGAATATGGATGCTCTGTCGGTTGCAAAGATGATTGTGCTGGGCGCTATTGGCGTTCTGGCATGGCAGACCTTTAACATTCAGGTGCTGAACCGCGAAGTGTACCAGAAGGAAACCAAGGACCAGACGACTCGTACCAGGAACATTTACGCCGAACGTGGCGAAATCCTGGACAGGAATGGTGTGGTTTTCGCCAAGAACTTGCGCGATACCGGCAAGGCTGAAGATTACAGCCGTATCTTCTTGCAGGGTAAGCTTGCCTCCCAGATTGTGGGCAAGGTGAATTACGATGGCAAGGGAAGCATGGGCATGGAACGCATGTACGACTTGCGCCTGCGCGGTAACGAAGGTTTCCGTGTGGGTATCAAGGATGCCAAGGAACGTGAAATCCTGGGCCGTTCCGAAAACGTTGCCGAAGCCAAGCCGGGTAAGAATTTGGTGCTGACGATTGACCGCGATATGCAGGAAATCGTAGAAAAGGCCTTGAAGGATGGCGTAATCGAATTTAGCGCCGCCAGTGCCTCGGCTGTGGTGGTGGACCCGTACACGGGCGAAATCCTGGCCATGGCGAGTTATCCGACTTTTGACCCGAACTCCAAAAAGCAGGGCGTGGGCAAAATGGCGAAGAACGACATCGTTGCGATGTCTTATGAACCGGGTTCTACCTTCAAGGTGATTACGGCTGCGGCTGCCCTTGAAAACGGTGTAGTGCCCGAAGATACCGTGTTTGTGAACGAAGGCAAGTGCTGGAGCTGGAGCGCCCGTGCCGAACGCATTTGCGATACCCACATCTATGGCGATATGGATATGGCCGAGGCGATGGTTCAGTCTTCGAACATCGTGTTTGCCAAGGTGGCTGACAAGGTGGGTGCCGAAAAGCTTTATCGCATGGCCCGCAACTTTGGCTTTGGTATGAAGACTTCTGAAAACCTGGCGGGTGAAGAAGCCGGTCGCCTTTACATGCCTTACGAACTTACGAGAGATGACCGTACCCTTAAAACGATGGGCTTCGGCCACGCTGTTTCTGTGACGCCGATCCAGATGGTGATGGCTTATGCCACTATTGCCAATGGCGGCACTCTGATGGAACCAATGATCGTGAAGGAATGGCGCGACTCTGACGGTAACCTGGTCGAAAAGAAGGAACCGGTGAAGGTGCGTCGCGTGATTTCAGAACGTACGGCAGCTTCTATTCGCAAGATGCTGAATCGCGTGGTGAATAGCGGTACGGCAAAGCGCGTGGCCAGCAAGAAGATTCCGGATGTGATTTTTGGCGGAAAGACCGGTACGGCAGAAAAGTACAACCAGGAAACCGGCAAGTACGATCGCGAACATCAGGTGGCTTCGTTTATTGGCCTTGCCCCGGTAGAAGATGTGCGCTATGTGTGCATGGTGCTGGTGGACGACCCGAATGCCGACAAGCTATACGGCCACACGGGTGGTGCAACGGCGGGCCCGATTTTCTGCCGCATTATGGAAGGCATCTACTACCATCCGAGACTTTCGCCGGCTTCGCATGAACTTGCTTTTGTGAGCAAGAAGTCAGCTTGCGAAGGTGATTATGTGGGTATGCTTGCCCAGACGGCAAAGTCCGTGGCTGCAGGCAAGAAATGCCCGGTGACTTTTGAAGGCGAAGGCTCTCGCGTGCTGGCAGTGCGTAGGGACATGACCGATTCTGTTGGACTCGTGCTTAAGCTTGGCGATGTTGACGCCTCCACGATGCCCGACCTGAAGGGTCTTTCGCTGAAAGATGCTCTTGAAATTGCCGGTAACATTCGTATGAACGTGGAATATACCGGTATGGGCCGCGTGGTGTCCCAGTTCCCGAAGGTGGGGGAGACTCTCCACAAGGGTCAGATTTGCAAGCTTACGCTCAAGGAGAAAGGCTAATGATTTCTGAAACGTTGATGCAGAAATTGAATGTACAGGGCCTGTGCGACGACTCCCGCCGCGTGAAGGCAAAAGATTTGTTTTTCTCGATGCCGGGCGAAAAGTCCGATGAATTCGCAAGAACTGCAGTGGCTGCCGGTGCGGTGGCTGTGGTGAGCGAAAATGTGGCTCCCGAAGGACTGACGTCCAAGTGGATTCAAGTGGCCGACGTGAAGGCTGCACGCCTTGAAGCGGCAAAGATTTTCTATAAGGACCCGTTCGCAAAGCTTAACGCTCATGCGGTGACGGGTACGAACGGTAAGACGACGAGTGCGTTCCTGATGGATGCGATGCTTTCGGCTGCAGGCCACAAGGTCGCGCTCCTCGGAACCATCAAGAATAAAATTGGCGAAACTTCGGTGCCCGCTACATTAACGACGCCGGGGCTATTGGATTTGTATGCCTTTGCCGCAAAAGCAGTCGAGGCCGGTTGTACGGATTTGGTGATGGAAGCGTCTTCGCATTCCTTGGATCAGGGCCGTATGGCGGGCGTGCTTTACAAGAGTGCCTTGTTCAGCAACCTGACTCAAGACCACCTCGATTACCATAAGACGATGGATGCCTACTTTGAGGCAAAGAAGCTTTTGTTTACGCGTTACCTTGCAGATGATGGCGTTGCCGTTGTCAATGTCGATGATGCGTACGGAAAGAAACTATACGATTCCCTAGCCGGGATTGGAGCGGACCGGAGGGTGGCTGTCTCGCGTCTAGGGGTCGTTAGCGCTTTGGTGAAGCCCGAAGGTGCAGTGCAGAATACCGAAGATGGGCTCAAGCTGTTGTTGCCTGCGATTAGCGCAGAACCGTTCGAAACGCCGTTGTGCGGCGACTTTAACGTGGACAACGTGATGCTCGTGCTTGCTTGGGCAAAGGCAATCGGTGTCGCCGAACCTGCCATGCGCAAGGCTTTGGCAGAAGTCCGCGTTCCGGGCCGTTTTGAAAAGGTCTGGAACAAGAACGGTCGCCATGTGATTGTGGATTACGCCCACACACCCGATGCCCTTGAACGCGTCCTTACGACCGCTCGCAGCCTCTGCCGAGGCCGCCTCGCGTGCGTGTTCGGCTGTGGCGGCGACCGCGACAAGACCAAGCGCCCGATTATGGGTGCAATCGCCGAACGTATCGCTGACAAGGCTTGGCTCACTTCCGACAATCCGCGAACCGAAAATCCGACCGATATCATTAACGATGTGCGCGCCGGCATGAAGACGGACAAGTTTAGCGTTGTCGAAAAGCGCGAAGAAGCGATTGCCAAGGCTTGCGCAGAACTTAAGGACGGCGACTGGCTTGTGATTGCGGGCAAGGGCCACGAAGACTACCAGATTGTGGGTAAGACCAAACACCATTTTGATGACCGCGAAGAAGCGGTGAAGGCGATGGAAAATGTATAAGCTGGACTTGAAAATCAAGGAACTCTTGGAAATCCTCGAAACCTACTCGGTCGGTGTCGATGGCCGTACCAAGAACCGCAAGGTGAATCTTTGCATGGATTCTCGTGAACCTGCCAAGGGTGTGGTCTTTTGGCCAATCAAGGGTGCCCGATTTGACGCCCACCAGTTTGTTACACAAATGGAAAAAAATGGAGCATTGATGAGTGTCGTGAACGCTGATGCCGAAGGCATTGAAAACTTCAAGATGTATGCGCCCGTCGACGATACGACGAAAGCGCTCCTCAAGCTCGCCAAGGGCTATCAGAAGAATTTCAAGGTGAAGAAGGTTGCCATTACGGGCAGCAACGGCAAGACCACCACCAAGGAAATGGTGAAGGCCGTTCTTTCGCAGAAGTATAACACCCACGCCACCGCTGGTAATTTCAACAACCACATCGGTGTGCCCATGACGCTGTTCCAGCTCAAGCACAGCCACGAAGCGGCTGTCATCGAAATGGGCACAAGCGGCCCGGATGAAATCCGTCCGCTTTCGATGGCTGTCGAGCCCGATGTGGCCGTGATTACCAACATCGGCGCCTCTCACCTGGAACGCCTCAAGGATTTGGACGGCGTATTCGCTGAAAAGAGAACGATTGTCGCTGGCCTCAAGAAGAACGGCGTGCTCATTGTGAACGCCGATGACCCGCGCCTTTGCAAGTGCCGCAGCAATAACAGCTACAAGGTGGTGACCTTTGGCGTGAAGCGCGGCATCATCAAGCCCGAAAAGCTCGAATGGAGCGAAGACAACTGCGCCACCTTCTTTGTGGAACGTACCAAGTTCACGCTGAACGTGCCGGGCATTCATAACCTCTATAACGCTCTCGCTGCAATTGCCGTGGGCTTGCAGTACAGAGTGCCCAAGGCCGACATCGCCAAGGCGCTTGCCAACTTCCGTTCGACCAACATGCGTATGGAAATCAAGAATGCCAACGGCTTCAAGATTGTGTCGGACTGCTACAATGCAAACCCGTCTTCGACCAAGATGGCTTTGCAGACCATTGGCAACATGAAGGTGAATCGTCGCATTGCCATTTTGGGCGATATGCTCGAACTCGGCGCTCAGACTGACGCTCTGCACCAAGAAATGGGTGCCATGGTGCCTGAAATGAATTTTGATATGCTCCTCACGGTGGGCGAAAAGGCAAAACTTTATGTGAAGGGCGCCAAGTCCAAGGGCATGAAGGCTGCGCACCACTTTGCAAGCGTACAGGAACTGATCGACACCCTCACCGAAATCGTGGCCGAAGGCGACGTGCTCTTGATCAAGGGCAGCCGCGGTATGCACATGGAACAGGTGGTCGATGCCATGCTTAAACTCACGAAGGTCAAGGCTTAATTTAGGACTCACGAAGGAATGGAAAACACAGTCGCAAATACCGGCATGAACAAGCTACTCTTGGTAGTAGTGTTGCTGCTGATTTGTTTGGGCGTGCCTATTGTCTATACGGCATCGGCCCATTTCGCTGTGTCCCATGGACTTCCTGCAGAATACTACTTGCAGAAGCATCTGATCAAGGCCGTGTTCGGCTTGGTTCTGATGCTTGGCCTTGCGCGCTTCTTGGATTATGGTCACTGGGTTTGGCTCGGTCGCATTACCTTCTTCGTGGGAGTTGTCCTTACGGTTGCGGCTCTTGTGTCGGGTCACGGCGTCAAGGGTGCAAACCGCTGGATTTTGGGCATTCAGCCTTCTGAAATTATGAAACTCGGTATGCTGATTTGCATTTGCGGAAAGTTCTCGCAGGCAGGCGATAACATCAAGAGTGTCGCTTGCACGCTGATCCAGCCGGGAATCTTCTTTGGTCTCACGGCCTTCTTGCTGATTTTGCAGCCGAACTATTCGATGCTCATGATGCTTTCGATGGTGGTGATTTGCGTGATGCTTACGGCTGGCGTGAATTACAAGTACCTCGCGATTACCATTGGCGCAGCCATTCCGCCGGGAATTATCATGTTGCTCATGACAGGGCACTCGAGTAAGCGTATTCAGGCGTTTACGGCAGCCGAAGGCGAAATGGTCGCTTCGAACTGGCAGGGTGAACATGCGTTGCTCGCTTTGGGTAACGGCGGATTCTCGGGAACGGGATTCGGTATGGGCGTGCAGAAGCTTGGTTACTTGCCCGAAGTTCACAAGGATGTGATTTATGCGGTGGCCGGCGAAGAGTTCGGATTCATGGGAACGTTCTTCTTGTTGGCCTTGTATGCGGTTTTGTTTGCGCAGGGCTTCAAGATTGCCCGCCAATCTTCGACCCGTTTTGGAAAGTACCTGGCCGTGGCACTCACGTTCTCGCTTTTCTTCAACTTTTTGGTTCACGTCTGCGTCTGTGTGGGACTTTTCCCCACAACGGGCCAACCTCTCCCGTTTATCAGCTTCGGCGGAACCAACTTAATTTACAGCTGTGTGGCAGTGGGGATTCTGTTGAACATTTCTAGACCCAATACAGGCAAAATGATCAAGGAACCGTATATGAGCGGCGCCTCGCTCGAAAGCAGTGCCTACAGAAACTATGAATTTTCAAGGAGTGGCGTATGAAAAAGTTCCTTTTCGTATGTGGCGGTACCGGCGGACACATTTTCCCGGCCGTAGCCATTGCAGATAGCCTTAAGAAGATGGGCGTGACTGACATTACCTTTGCTGGCCGTAAGGATTCTATGGAAGAACGCCTTGTGGCAAAGAACTGGCCCTACGAATACATTTCGGCTGTTCCTCTGCATCGCGGACCGTTCCTCAAGAACTTGGCGCTGCCCTTTAATCTGTCGAAGGCCCTTGTTCGCGCCAAGAGCGTGATTAAGAAGGTGAAACCCGATGTCGTTGTGGCGACGGGTGGCTACGTATCGCTCCCGATCGTGCTTGCCGCAGGCACCGCAGGCATTCCTGTTTATCTGCAGGAACAGAATGCAGTGGCTGGCGTTGCCAACAAGGTGGGCGCACGCTACGCCAAGACCGTCTTTGTGACTTCGGATGAAGCCGCCAAGTATTTCCCCACTGAAAAGTGCATGATTTTCGGAAACCCGGTGCGTGAATTGCCGGTGGGTGATTCCCTTGCACGCCCCGCTGAATTTGCTCCGGGCAAAAAGGCCGTGTTCATTGTGGGCGGCTCTCAGGGTGCCGTGGGCATCAACAACAAGATTGAAGAAAGCATCAAGGCCATTGCCGCTCGCAACGATGTGTCTGTCGTTTGGCAGGTGGGGGTCAAGAACGTGGAAACCATCAGCAACCGCGTCGGTGAAGTTCCGAATGTGGCTATCCGCGGATTTTTGGATGGCATTTATGCCTACATGAAGCATGCCGACTTGATTATCAGCCGCGCCGGTGCTTCTGCCTTGGCTGAAATCCTTGCCTTCGGTAAACCCTCGATTCTTTTGCCGTTCCCGCATGCCACCGCAAACCACCAGGAACATAATGCCCGCGTGGTCGAAAAGGCTGGCGCCGCTTTGGTGGAACTCGATGCCGAAGAAAATCACCTGTGGGAAAAGGTGGAACAGCTCTTGGCTGACGAATCCCGTTTAAATTCCATGGCTCTTGCGGCTAAAAAGCTCGGAATGCCCGATGCAGCCGACCAGATTGCTCGTGTGATCCTCTCTAAGGAGAATGATTAATGCAGATTAATGATTGTAAGCGTGTCCGTAAGCTTCATTTCGTAGGTATCGGTGGTGCCGGTATGTCCGGTATTGCCGAAGTGCTCCACGATAACGGTTTCGTGGTGAGTGGCTCCGATACTGGTGAAAGCCAGGTGATTGATTACCTGAAGGGCCTTGGCATTAAGGTGTTCTCGAAGCACGAAGCCTCTAATGTCGAAGATACGGACTTGGTGGTTTATTCTTCTGCAGTTCCGCACGATAACCCGGAACTGGTCGAAGCCCGCAACCGCCGTATTCCGGTGATTCGCCGCGCTGAAATGCTGGGCGAACTCATGCGTATGAAGTACACGCTTTCGATTGCAGGCACTCATGGCAAGACGACGACTACTTCTATCGTGGGACAGATTTGGGAAGAAGCCGGTCTTGACCCGACCATTATTGTGGGCGGTGTCGTTAAGGGTAAAGGCTCAGGCGCTAAGGTCGGTAAGGGTGATTATCTGATTGCCGAAAGCGACGAATTTGACCGCAGCTTCCTTTCGATGATGCCGTCTTCTGCAATCATCACCAACATTGACGCAGACCACTTGGACACTTACGAAAATATCGAAGACATCAAGGATGCTTTCGTACAGTTCGCCAACAAGATTCCGTTCTACGGTCAGGTGATTGTCTGCTTGGACGATCCGAACGTGCAGCAGATTTTGGCTCGCCTCAAGAAGCCGGTGATTACTTACGGTTTCTCGCGCCAGGCCAAGTTCCGCGTGGACAACCTGCGTTTTGAAAAGGGTTATCCTGTATTTGAAATTTTGAATGACGGCGAAAGCTTGGGTGAATTCAAGCTCCAAATTCCGGGCCGCCACAATGTGCTGAATGCAACTGCCGCCGTGGCCCTCGCGATTGAAGAAGGCATTTCTGCTGATATCGCCCGCAAGGCCTGCGCCGAATTCGAAGGTGTTAAACGCCGCTTTGAATTCCTCGGTGAAAAGAATGACGTCTTGGTCTTTGACGACTACGCTCATCACCCGACCGAAGCAACTGCGACTTTGCTCGGCTTCCGCGATGCATTCCCGGATCGCCGCATTATCGTGGCTTTCCAGCCGCACCTGTTTACGCGTACCCGCGATCAGCACGATGCCTTTGGCGGCGCCTTCGCAAACTGCGACGTGCTCCTGGTGACCGACATTTACGCCTCCCGCGAAAAGCCCATTGAAGGCGTGACGGGTGCGCTGGTGTCTAACAGCGCCTCTGACCGCGGCCATCGTGATTCCCGCTTTGTAGGCGATCAGATGAACCTGCTGCCGATCCTTAAGAAGGAATTGCAGCCGGGCGATGTGGTGGTACTCATGGGTGCTGGCAACATCTGGAAGCTGGGTGAAAGAATTCTGAAGGAATGCCTGTAGGAAGATTTGGGAGAGAAAGTTGACTGGAAGTAAAACCACATTGCTTGGCCGCCGAATCGGCACCAACGAGCGCCTGCGCAAAGAGGAACGTGTTCGCAAAGTGAAACACGGGTTTGAATGCGTGTGGTGTTGGTTCAAGCACCGTGGCTGGATTCTGGCTGTGATCTTGGTGGTTCTTGCAGTCCTTGCCATTCACAACCGTTTCTACTTGCAGCGTTTCAATCCGCTGGAACTGCGCCATTTGCAGTATGTGGAAATCGAAGGCAACCGCATGCTTTCTTGGGAAGACGTGATGCAGAGCGCCCAGGTGGAAACGGGCATGCTCATGTCGGAACTGAACGCCGATTCCGTAGAAGCGGCTTTGGCTCAGCTCTCCATGATATTGTCGGTGAAGGTGGAAAAGAAGTTCCCGTCTTCGCTCTATATCAAACTCCACGAAACATCGCCGGTGCTGACGGTACTTTCGGAAGGTCGCGCAACGATTTACTCCGAAAAGGGTTTCCCCTTGCCGTACTCGGTGGCGACTGCCATGAGGCTCCCGGTGATGGATGCTGCGTCAATGGAACATGTGAAATCGATTACCCATTTCTTGGTGGAAATGCGTAATAGCGATGCTGAACTTTATGAACGCGTGTCGCAGGTGACTTGGTCTGCCGAAGACGATTGCATGAAGGTCTATTTCAGGGATGTGGGCTTTACCACGCTCTTTAAAGGCCAGGAATCGAACAAGGGACAGTTTACGCTGTACAAGTCTCTGGAAAACGGATTCGCGAAAGATTTGCAATGTGCCGGTGAAGTCGATATGAGGTTTTTGGGCTTCGCCTATGTAAGAAATTATGATAAGAGGTGCATCAATGGATGACAATAAATTGGACAAGAAAAAAGACGAATACATCTTTGGCCTTGACATTGGGGCTTCAAAGATAAACCTGTTCGTAGGTGTATCCGAAGGCGAAAGCGTTCGCGTCGTGGAATGCGGCGACTTTCCGCTGAAGAATGCAGACGACCTGGATTCCGTCGTGGAAACCTTGCAGCAGGCAGTCCAAGTCATTGAAAATACGACTCGCGTCGATGTACACGATGTCTATGTGGGCATTGCCGGTAAGCATGTGCGTTCCTTGGATACCCAGGGAATCGTGACGCTCCCGATGGGCGAAGTTCGCGAAGAAGATATCGAGAACGTGACCAAGCAGGCAAGCACCTTGCCGACGCAGGCCGGTGAAATCATCCATATTTTCCCGGGTGAATATTCCTTGGACGACGAAACCCATATCCGCAATCCGAAGGGCCGCTCCGGCCGTCGCTTGGGTGTGGATGTCCAGGTGGTGACCGCCCGCCAGAACGCTTTGCAGAACTTGGCCAAGTGCGTGAACCGCGCGGGCCTCAATGTGGCGGGCTTCGTGCTCGAACCGCTGGCTGCTGCAAGTGCCGTGCTCACGAACGATGAACGCGAACTTGGCGTAGCTCTTGTAGATATCGGCGCAGGAACTGCCGACATTGCCGTATTCGTGAACGATTCCGTGCGCTTTACCACCTCTATCGATTATGCCGGAAACGTCATCACTAGCGATATCAGCCGCTGCCTCAACGTGCCTATCGCTCTTTCCAAGGCCGAAGAAATCAAGAAGAAGTACGGCACCTGCACCATTAGCAATCTTATCGAAGACGACGCATTCCCGGTGCCTGCCGTAGGCAACCGTGGCGACGTTTCTTGCTCGCGCAAGCTGTTGGCCGAAATCATCACGGCCCGCGTGGGTGAAATTTTCTCCATGCTGAACGATCAGCTCAAGGCTCATAAGCTCGACGCCATCATCAACGGCGGTATCGTGCTGACCGGTGGCTGCTGCGCTTTGGAAGGTATCGAAGATGTGGCTTGCAAGGTATTCGGAAAACCCGCTCGCATTGGTCGCCCCAAGGGCATGAGCGGCATCCAGGAAGCTTACCAGAACCCCTCTTATGCAACGGGTATCGGTCTGCTTTACTATGCGAACAAGCAGCATCGTGAAAAGAAAAATCGTGAAACGGGAACGCAGATCGCGGTTTCCATGAAGAAAGGATTCCAGCGTGTTCTCGAAATCATCAGGACTTATTTATAACAACATCAACACTCAACATCAGGGAGATAAACACATGAGTGAAATCGATAACATCAACTTCGAGGTAAAGTCTCGCATTATGGGCGAGGAACCATCTTTCAACAACGCCAAGGTTAAGGTGTTCGGTGTCGGCGGTGCCGGCGGCAATACCGTGAACCGTATGAAGCGTATGAACATCGATGGTGTGGAATACTATTCCATCAATACCGATGCAATGGCTCTCGATCTGAGCCTTGCTGACCACAAGATTCTGATTGGCGAAAAGACCACCAGAAACTTGGGCGCCGGTATGGATCCTGAAGTTGGCCGTAAGGCTGCAGAAGAAAATCTGGACGACATCAAGGACGCCATGAAGGGCGCCGACATGGTGTTCGTGACCGCCGGTATGGGCGGTGGTACGGGTACGGGTGCTGCACCGATCGTTGCAAACATTGCCCGCGAACTCGGTATCCTCACGGTTGCCGTGGTCACCAAGCCGTTCCGCTTTGAAGGTAACGCTCGTTCCTCTATCGCACAGGAAGGCATTAACGCCCTGCGCGCTGCAGTGGACACCATTATTGTTGTGGAAAACAAGAAACTCTTGACGCTCCTCCAGGCTTCTAACCAGAAGGCTACCATGGATGAAGCTTTCAAGATGGCTGACGAAATTCTCGGCAACGCTGTTCAGAGCATTTGCGGTATCATGTTCCGCCACGGCCTCGTGCACGTTGACTTTGCCGATATCCGCAAGGTCATGCTCAAGGGCGGCTCCGCTCTCATGGGTACCGGTTACGCTCAGGGCGAAAATCGCGGTATCATGGCTGCCGATATGGCTCTTGCCTCTCCGCTTCTGGAAGACATCAACATCGAAGGCGCTTCTGGCGTGCTCGTGAACGTTGCCCACGGCGAAAACTACTCCTTGCTCGAACATAGCGACGCTATGGATCACATCTACGAAAAGGTCGGCGAAGAAGGTAACCCGAACATCATCATCGGCGATATCACTGACCCGGCTCTCGGCGACAAGGTTTGCATCACCATTATCGCTACTGGTTGCGGTGGTACTGCTGTCAACCAGCCCAAGGTCAGCTCTGCTGGCTTCGGCTTCGGTAACTTCACTGTCCCGCAGCAGACCGCTCCGGCTTCTGCCCCGGTTCAGCAGGCTCCTGCCGCTCCGGCAGCTGTCCAGCAGGCTACTCCGCGTCCGACCGGTTTCAATTTCTTCGATTTCCAGACTGCCAAGACTGAATCTCAGGAAATGTTCACCCGTCCGCAGTACACGCCCGCTTCTCAGCCGGCTCCTGAAGCAATGACTTCTTCTATTCCGTCTCTGACTGAAACTTCCGTGATGCGTTCTGTGAATTCCGCTATGTTCAACTCTCCGGAATTCAACGCTGCCGCTCCGGCCGAAGAAGAAGTTGCATCTCAGGGTTCTGAAACCTCTGAAATGTCTGCCGTTGCCGAAGAAGACCGCATGAATGGCGGTACTCCGGCTTACGAAGCTCCTGCCTACGATGCTCAGCAGTATGACCTGCCTGCTTACGCACGCAATGCCGCTGCTGGCGCTACCGTGACCATGGAACGTCCTGCCGCTACCCGTCAGGAAGTCGCTGAAGAACCCGTTGCCGCCGCTGCTCCGTCGGCTATCGACTTCAGCCTGCCTGCCTACCTGCGCAACAGGAACATGAACGCAAACAACTTCTAATGAGTCTTGCTGAAAGAATCAGCAAGAACTGTTCCGCGGCGAAAGCCTCGGTGGGTTTTGCTGAATTCCTCAAGAATTAAACACACACACAACGAGTGCGCGAGTGCGTACTCACCACAACACAAAAGGGTCACCCGGGACTCCCTGCCTGGGTGATCCTTATTATTTTCCGCTCGCGCCCAATCTTATTAGTACGTACCCGGCGCGCTCACTCTCGCGACCGCCACGGCTTAACGCCTGTGGCTTTGTCGCTCACGTTATATCCGCTCGCGCTCAATCATACAAGTACGTACCCGGCGCGCTCGCTCTCGCGACCGCCACGGCTTAACGCCTGTGGCTTTGTCGCTCACATTATTTCCGCTCACGCTCAATCTTATAGGTACGTCCCCAGCGCGTTCGCTCTCGCCAACACGGCACGCTTACGCTGTGCCGCTTATGGCTCACGTTGTATCCGCTCGCGCCCAATCATACAAGTACGTCCCTAGCGCGCTCACTCTCGCGACCGCCACGGCTTAACGCCTGTGGCTTTGTCGCTCACGTTATATCCGCTCACGCCCATTTTTTTTAGTACATTTATCTTATGCGGATTCGTACTTTGTTGTTGACTGTTGGCTCTTTGGTGGCTTTGGCTTTTGCGGAATCTTCGGATTCCACGCAGTATAAGGGCTATTTCCAAATAGGTACGGATTTCAACTTCGGTTTTAACGGTGGCCCGACGGATCCGACGTTTGCTGTCGATACCGCTGAATATTATGGTAGCAACTGGCGCGGGCTTCGCTTGCCTCTTGAAAACGCTCGCAGCTACGAAGAACATATCGAACCGTTCTTTATGCTCAGCTTCCGCGCGGGCTACAAGGATTTCCACTTCTTGATGGAAGCTCCTCTCCGCAAGGATATCGAAGCCTGGTACGATAGTGACCTCAAGACGAACTTTACCTACAAGCCGAGCGAATTGGATATCGGCGTGCCTATTAACGCCTATGCCTTGTGGAACAACCCGGTGGGCTATGTGCAGTTGGGCCGTTTTGACCCCGATCTCAAAGTCTCTCCGAATGACCTCGCCTTGGGCGGCGCTCCTTACCACGATGGCTTGCACTGGAAGTTCAAGGCCGGTATTTTCCGCTATGACTTCTTGGTAAGCTCGTTAAACGCCTGGCTCTTTGACGATGTCCCGGGTGCTGCAGACGAATCGGGCTGTGTTTACCCGAAGGGCTCCGAAGCGGCCGAACAAAAGTGCCCCGCACACGGCAAGCAGGCGAGTAACCAGCGCGACCGCATTTACGACGACAACGTGAAAAATTTGGTGTATCACCGCATCGGTGTCGAAACGTCGCACTTTTGGACTTACATTATTGAAGAAAGCATGGTGGGCGGCAAGGATTTGGAATTCCGCTCCATGAATCCGTTCATGTTCCTGCACAATAATTTTGCAGGCGGTTACACTAAGGCCGTAACGACGTTCGAACTCGGCTTCACTCCGATTCGTACCGCCAAGTTCTACGGCCAAATCAACATGGAAGACATCAACAGCCCCGTGGGTGAAGATGACGACAAGGGTACGAACCGTAGCATGATCAGCTTTATGGCGGGCTACTATCAGGAAATTCCGACTCGCCGCTACGGCGATTTCTCCTGGCGCTTCGATGTGGTTCGCACCGACCCGTTGCACAACAACGGTCGCCTCCCGCTGCTGGAATATTCGAGCCGTCGCCTTTACCGCAGCAACTACCGCGAACAGGACGACCCCGACTACGCCGATATGTACTTCGTCGATTACCCGATCGGTTACCGCCGCGGCTCCGATGCGTTGGACATGTGGCTGGACCTCGGCTGGAAATGGGGGCGGCATTCCCTCAAGGTGACGCTCGCCTGGCTGCAGCAGGGCGACAAGGAACTTTACACCGACTACGACGTCGCCATTCAAGAAGAAAAGGCTCCGTCGGGCGTGAAGGAATCCCAGGCACTGGTCGATGCACTTTATTCCATGCAGTATAACAGCTGGTTTGGTTTCTACCTTGGCGGCGGATTCCGTAGCTACGAGAATTTGGCGCATAACAAGCGTGAAGACGGCAAGGATGGCTGGATTCGTTCCGGCATCAAGATGACCTTCAATCCGGTCGATACGAAGTTTTAACGGTAAGGAGTGAACATGAAAATCTTTTCGATGATGGGCGCAGCTCTCTTGCTTCTTTTGGCAGGGTGCAGTATAGATGAGGATGACTTTGTCATTTGTACTCGTAAAGTTGATCCGTTGTGTGAGTATCAAAAGCGTTTTGGCGGATATCATTTAGGTGATACGCTGAGTTTTCACCATTCAAGTGATTATGACTTTGTCATGACTGTTGTCAAGGATGAAGTTTCCTATAAAAGCAACTACATGAGCTATGCAAATGAAACTGATATTCCTTGTAGGCAGAATGGATCGGTTGATGTCGTTGAAATGCGTCATATCCGGCTGGAATCTGCATTCCCGATGCTAATCATTGATCTTGAAATGGATGGCGAAAATGGGAAAAGCCAAGGGGTAGATACCTATATGGGTCAATACAACTTCTTCTTGGACGATACCGACTTTGAAGAAAATAGTAACCCCAAGTCGAGTATGCTGGATTCGTTGGAAATCGATGGCCAGGTATATCGCGATGTGGCTGTAATCGAAGGAACACGGAAAAAAAGATCTGCCTATACCGATAATGCGGGGGTTTTCGCCGTATGGGAGTCAAAAGTACCTTCATTGACCAAGATTTACTATACCCACAAAGCGGGAATCATAAAAATAGACTTCGGTGATGGAACTTACATTGAACTCAGGGAGGAACAAAAATGAGAATTATATTCGCTTTGATGATTGCGTTACTTCTGGCGGCTTGCTCCGATTCGTCAAGTTCGTCTGATTCTACGCTCTATTTCTCGGAAAACGTCAAAGCCTTCGTGACCATTGAAAATGGCAAAATGAAGGATTCGGTGATTTATCTGGAAAATACATCTTCAGGCGTAGGAGATTCGCTCGATCAGTTCTCTTATTACGACAAGATGAGCGTTGATGATTCTCTTCAGGAGCTGTGCTACAGTGGCGATACAAGGTCGATGGCGATTCATGTGTCACTCCGATTCCAGCCGTCTGCTGATGGAAAGCGGATTATCCTTGGTTGTGGCGTCAATAAGAGCAGTAATACTATTTATTTTGATGATGGCGATTTCCCGCTCACCAAGAATGGGTATATACTTGATTTGATGGACTCGCTTGAAATTGGAGAAAAGGTTTATCGAAATGTCTTGGTGTTCGATGGTACGAAAGTGGATACGAATCGTTGCGATATAGCTCGATTTTACTATGCCGCCACAGACGGAATCGTCAAAGTGGAAAGCAAAAACGGCGCTGTTATGACCAGAGTCTTGAAACCGGCTAGCGACGGCAAAACCGAAGATCTTTCCAGCAGCAGCGAAAAGTCCGATGCAGAATCTTCCAGCAGTGAAGCATCTGAAGAAAAGTCCTCTAGCAGCGAAGCAGAGACGGCTGAATCGTCTTCCGGCGAAGCTCCCGAACAGTCTTCGTCTAGCGAAGCCAAAGAAGACTCTTCTAGCAGCGAAACTCCTGAATCTAGCAGTTCCGAGGTTACTCCGAGAAAAATTGCGAATATAGAGGTCCGCACAGTCCAGTATGTGTTTGGCGACATGGATTTTGTGCGCCTGACGGTTGCCAATAATGAAGAACATGATTTGGATAGCCTTACGATTAGATTCTACTTTACGGCAAAACCCGAAGAAGCTGAAAAATGTGCGACCTTGGTAGACGAAGATCTTTGCCAGATGTTTGATGCTGAAGGTATGAGTTCACCATGCGAAAATGAACGTGAAATCCGAGACTTGATGCGTCATTCTCTTCCGGTTCGTGTCGCTCAGCTCTATGATTCTGTTGCGAAAACGTATGCTTATTACTTCGATATTTCTTTGGGTTCGACCACGTTCAAGCCGAAGTCCAAAATGTCGATAGATCTTGGTTTTTCAAAGGGCATATCAAACGATAATTACATAACTTGCGAAACGATGCGTGCTTCTGCGACGAAACGCTTTAGCAAGGAATCGGGTGACTGGTCCTGGATGCCGCATGCATTGGAGGATGGTGCCGTTTATGCAGGAATGCCTCTCGAAACTCAGGAATACGGTGATGCTGGCGAAGAAATTCCGCTGAATCCCTATGTATTCGTTTTCCGAAAAGAATTGAAGGAAGGATTCTTGTGGGGTTATAGTCCGATTGACAGTATCATTGGTTTATAATTCCTATATTATCCCTGTAAATCAAGGAGTTTTTTATGGCAGAAATCGGTACACCTCTAAGTTCTAGTGCAACCAAGGTCCTCTTTTGCGGGGCCGGTGAACTGGGTAAAGAAGTTATCATCGAAATGATGCGTCTCGGCGTCGAAGTGATTGCCGTAGACCGCTATGCCAATGCTCCTGGCATGCAGGTGGCTCACCGCAGCCACGTGATTAACATGCTCGACGGCGCTGAACTCCGCCGCGTGATTGAACTTGAAAAGCCCGACTACATCGTTCCCGAAGTCGAAGCCATTGCGACCGACACGCTCGTGGAACTCGAAAAGGAAGGCTACAACGTCATTCCGACGGCCAAGGCTACCAAGCTTACCATGAATCGTGAAGGTATTCGCCGACTCGCCGCCGAAGAACTCGGCATCAAGACGAGCCCGTACCGCTTCGCCGACAATTTTGAAGACTTCAAGGCCGCTGTCAAGGAAATCGGCATTCCGTGCGTGATCAAGCCGGTGATGAGTTCCTCGGGCCACGGCCAGAGTGTCATCAAGACTGAAGCCGACATCCAGAAGTCTTGGGATATTTCTCAGCACGAAGGCCGCACGGGGCACGCTAGCCGTGTGATTGTGGAAGGCTTTGTGCCGTTTGATTACGAAATTACGTTGCTCACGGTTCGCCATGTGGCGGGCACGAGCTTCCTGGAACCCATCGGTCACCACCAGGTGGGTGGCGACTATCAGGAATCTTGGCAGCCGCAGCCGATGAAGCCGGAACTCCTGGAACAGGCAAAGGTCATTGCAAAGAAGGTGACCGACGCTCTCGGCGGTCGTGGCATTTTTGGCGTAGAACTCTTTGTGTGCAAGGACGAAGTCCTGTTCAGCGAAGTGTCCCCGCGTCCGCACGATACCGGCATGGTGACTCTCATCAGCCAGGACCTTTCCGAATTTGCGCTGCATGCTCGCGCCATTCTCGGCCTCCCGATTCCAAACATTGCTTTCCACGGCCCGAGTGCCTCGAAGGCGATTGTGGTCGACGGCAATTCCGACCACGTGAAGTTTGGCGGCTTGGAAGAAGTGCTTGCAGAACCTGACACCGCGCTCCGCCTGTTCGGCAAGCCCGAACTCAAGGGCCACCGCCGCCTGGGCGTGCTGCTTGCCCGCCGCGACACGGTGGAAGAAGCCAAGGCCCAGGTCATGGCCATGCGCGAAAAAGTCAAGGTGACGCTGTAGTTTTTTATTGCGAGGGGAGACCCCCGAGCGAACCGTTACATCGTTTGGTGATTATTGAGAAGAGGATTCTATGAAAAAAATCCTATTTCTCGCTTTGACGTCTATGGCGTTTGCTGCCAAGACTGTTACGCCGTCGGTTCCCACGCTTGATACCGACGGTTGTTACGCCATTTCGACAGCCGACGAACTGTTCGGCTTTGCAGACATCGTGAATGCGTCTGAAACTCACGACGAATGCGGCAAACTCATGAATGATATTGCCGTTAATGAATTTGTCGGTAAAGGTGGTGTACTCAGCGTAAAAGGGGATTCGGTTTTGTGGACCCCGATCAAGCTTTTTAGCGGTGTGTTTGACGGACAAAATCATACTATTTCGGGCTTGATGAACGAAACGCAGGATTCTTCGGATGTAGGGCTGTTTGCAGAACTTCGCGGAAATCTAAGCGATAGCAATGCTCCTGAAAAAAAGGCAGTCGTGAAGAACCTGCGGTTGGTCCAAACGTATTTTTGGGGAGGTGAGGGTTGCGTTGGTGGAATCGCCGGAAAAGCCGAATCCGCTGAGATCCTGAATAGCCGATCTTCTAGCTTTGGAACTATAAATTCTCGAAAGATTACCGGTGGCTTGATTGGTTGTGCGAGTGATGTTAAAATAAGCGAATCGTCCAATCATGCTTATGTTTCTACATCGTCACGTGATACGGTTAATTCTGCTTCAGGAGGCTTGGTGGGCTTTAATAGCGGCAGTCTTTCTATTGTGAATTCTTACAATTCTGGCTCTGTCCGCGGTAACGTTGTTGGTGGTTTTGTTGGTTCTTCGGTAGGAAAATTAAATATAGTCAACTCAATTAATTTGTATGCAGTTTCGGGAACCTCTGAGTCAACGCCTATTCGCATTTTAGGTAAGTACAATGAGGCTGAGACCTATGTTGATAATTGCTTTTATTATGGAGACCGTGAGCATGAGGCAAATTCTTTTGCGGCTTTGGCAGATGAAGATAATCTCGAAAATGGCGTGATAGCAATGTTGCTGCGTGGCTACAATAAGGATGGCGTAGATGGTTCTGTATGGGGACAACGTATTGGAGCGTCCGGTCTAGAATTAAGTGGAAAAATGTTGGTAGAGTATCATATAGATATGTATGATTTTGATTCCCTGGTTGTCAAGACTCCTGCACTTGTTGATGATTGCTACCAAATCGGCTCGACAGAAGAACTTTATGGATTCGCTGTTATCGCGAACATGTATTCGTATAAAAAAGTTCCTGTGTGTGGTAAGTTGACAAAGGATATCGTTGTCAACAAGGACATTCTCAAGAACGATACGCTGAATGGAGATAAATTCGGTCGAATTCGTTGGTATCCGATAAAAGATTTCAATGGATCATTCGATGGAGCAGGACATACGATATCGGGTCTGTTTTTTGAAAATGATTTTCCTGGCACCGCTGCGGCGGAATTACATATGGGACTGTTCGGCTCGGTTAAGGGAACCGATAGCCTTCGCGAAGTAAAAATTGAAAACCTTGGCATCGAAGATTCGTATTTGATGAGTGACAACGTTGCGGGAGCCTTTGTCGCGCTTGTCGATGCTAACCATAAGGGAACTTTGTCCATAAAAAATTGCCATTCTTCATCGTACGTGGGTTCGCTGACTTCGGGTGGACTTATTGGAAAACTGAACGGAGGAAATCTCGTTATCGAACAGTCCTACGCGACAGGGCGAGTTGACGGTACTTTTAGCGGAGGCTTAATCGGTAATGCGTATGCGAATTTTAAAATTGTCAATTCCTACAGCGTTGCCAGTCTTCAAAATGGAAACGGTGGTGTGTTGATTTCCGGTGTCGGATATAACTCTAAGGGCCATGTTATCAATTCGTATGGACTCGATTTCGGTGCCAAAAAAATGTCACGAGAAGTTTTACCGTTAGTCGGTCAAGTCGATGACGGTTCTTCTGTAGAATACGTCAATGCGTTCTCTGATAAAACACTGGGTGCCGAAAGTTTCTCGGATGGGACTGTGGCCGTACAGCTTCATTACTACAACGCAAACGGCATCAATGGCGACGTATGGGGACAGAATGTGGGTACGGACCTTTATCCGGTCTTTAGCAAGACCGTCCCGGATAGCACTGGAAAGACTTCGTTTGTCGTTTCCCGCGCGGTGTCGCCTGTGAATGTTCGTAGCGCTAGCCGCATGGTCGAAATCTCGGGCGTGCAAGCGGGCGAGGGCTACGCACTCATGGATATGCAGGGTCGCCTATTGCAGCGTGGTTACGCAAACGGTGCTGTTGTCGCATTGCGCATGATGCAGCCGGGGCGCTACTTGATCCGGGTCGCGGGTCAAACGAAAGCGGTGATAGTTCGTTGATTTAGAGAATTTTCCCTAGCCCAATTATCGCGGCAGTGCGCGCACGCAAGCGCGTATTGCCCAAGTTCAGCAAGTGGACCTTCCCGTTCTGGAAGGTCTTTATTTGTATAATCGAAAACCACCGGCTAGGCCGGTGGTTCCGTAAAAGCCTTCTGGCGGTCATGAGAAAAAATCCTTTGATTAATATTGAAATGCGGTCTGCCAACTGCATAACAATAATTTCAAAGGATTTAAAATGAATGATAGAAATAAATCGACAGCTCATACCACATGGAACTGCAAGTACCACATCGTGTTTGCACCGAAGT
>NZ_FRBF01000010.1 GCF_900142545.1 Fibrobacter sp. UWT2
GTCATATTTTAGAAAACCTTGCAATATTTTCACAGGGTAGAAATCAGTTTTTCCCAATAGTTATGCGGGCTGGGCGGGATTTTAAGGGACGACTAGATAGTCCAAATTGGAATAAAAATGGCAAAAATGTCAGCTTTGTAAACAAAACTAAACAAAGTGAGCGGAAAATGGGCGAATTCGGGGAAGTGTGATAAAAAACAAAAAAATAGAATTTTTAAGAGGAATATCACCAAAGAATCATTTTTTAGTTATATTTTTCCACGTCGTAAGAAAACGATAAACAACCCTTAAGGAGTTAATAAAATGAAAAAAGGTATCATTACCCTTCTCTGCGCCGGCATGATCGTTCTTTCCGGCTGCTATGGCAAGTACGCATGCTTCAACAAGTTGCTCGCTTGGAACGGCACCCTTGGTAACAAGTGGCTCAACTCCATCGTGCACTTCGGCATGAACGTGATCCCGGTCTACGGTATCGCTCTGTTCGTTGACTTCCTCGTCCTCAACACTGTCGAATTCTGGACTGGCTCCAACCCGCTCGCTTCTGGCGACTCCTACTATGAAAAGGACGCTCAGGGCAACGAAATTGCCGCTGTCAAGAATGCTGACGGTTCTATGACTGTCGAAATGACCACCGCTGCTGGCGAAAAGGCCGTCATGACCCTCCAGCGCGATGAAAACGTTATCCGCGCCCTCGACGCCGAAGGTAACGTTGTCGCTCAGCGTGAACTCGACAAGTAATTTCTTACTTGATTGATTTTCAATGGCCTTGGCTTTTGCCAAGGTCTTTTTTTATTGATTTTATTATATATTTAGGCTATGCTTAGGCGAGTGTGCTACATAGGGGTGATATTGTTCTCCTTGCTTTTGATGTCTTGTGTCAATGACGACATCAAGCGTGGAAACGATGCCTTGCGTATTGGCGACTATGAACGCGCTATCGCGAATTTCTCAAAAGCATTGGATGTAGAACCTGCTAACCGCGACGCTCGCTACGGTCTTGCGCTTTCTTACTTTGCCGAGGCCGAACAGACGGACCGTTTCAAGGATTCCTCGTTTGTCCGGTGGAGCCGCACTGCCCGCGAATTCAAGATTCTTTATGGCTTGGATAGCAGCGGTAGCATCGATGCCAATTATTCCACTTGCCTGTTCTACCTGGCGCGCGCCACGTTGAATCACGATGCGTCTGCAAATGTGCTGCCTTTATTGGATAAATCTATACAACTGGATAGCTTGAATTATTTTAGCTATAACTTGAAGGGATTGATTCTCGCACAAAGCAACGCCCACGCTGACTTGAATAGCGCAAAGAATATTTTCATCCATATCGTGACCCGGGAACCGCAGTTTATTTCGGCCTACATTAACCTGGGAAATATCTATTGGGAAGAAGGCGATATTGAATCGGCTTGGGATACTTGGTCGGCCGGGTTGGAAAAGGCTCCGACAAACAGGTCCCTGATCCACTGGACGCAGGTGGCCGAAGATTCCTTGAAATCCATGGTGCTTTCGGGTAGGCTATGAGTGCAAAATGCGAAAAGCCTACGACAAGCATTCTAGACAGAGCTGATGCTTGTGCATTGCTGCACCAGGGGGGAGAAGCCGATGTCTATGAACTCTCCTGTGGCGAAGATCGTTATGCGCTGAAGTGGTACCATGCGGGTTCCCGTTTTGACGATTCTGTCGTTGACCGTTTAAAACATTTGAATGTTCCCGGGCTTTACCGCGTTCGAGAATCGGGTGTTCGCGATAATACGGCGTACCTGGTCTATGATTTTCTTGACGGGGTGAATTCTGCAGATGTGCCTGCGATGCCGGTGGCCGTCGCTCTGAAGTTGTTCCGGAGCCTTGTGCATACGCTGGATTTGTTGGATAAAGAAAATATTCATCACGGTGATATCAACCCGGCCAACGTCTTGCTTTGCCGGTCGGGTGCGATGTTGAATGTTGTGCTTATCGACTGCGGAATTGTTGGGCCGGGAGCCTTGGCTTATGCGGCGCCGGAACGGTTTCAAGGGAAGCCTGCCAGCACCAAGAGCGACCTTTATGGTTTGGGGATGCTTCTGTTCCGTTGGATTGCTGGCGTAGACTTGCTTGCGTCGCAGGACTATAATGAACTCGCGGCTCAGGCCATGGCTATTGACGGCGTAGATATTTCTTCTCGGCTTTATGGTTTGGGATGCTGCAGTCCGCAGGAACTTTCGGCGTTGGAGCCGTTGTGGAAGGCTTTGCTGCGGGAATCTCCGGAGAATCGCGCCGAAGATTTTGACGAACTGGATGAACTTCTGGAAATTGCCCTCGATTCCATGGGCGTTGGCGAGGTGACCGCCCAGACGGCCTTGCAGAAATTCGCCAAGGATTTGTTTGCCGAAAAAATGGGGCAAAAATTCCCGACGGAAGAAAAATCGGTCTTCCCGTACCGCAAATGCAGCGGTGAAAATGAAAAAAACAACTTAAAAATCGGCATTTTGGTCTTTTTTGGACTTATATTAATTGCATTGGTGATTGCCGTCTGTGTCGGAACCAAAAGTCCCGACATCGACGAAACGGGTCACTTGTTCCTTCAAAAATCCAGAAGCTTGGAATCGGGTGCCGAACGAGATTCGGAAATGACAATAGATTCTGTTCCTCCTGCGATGCTGAAGGACTTGCCTACGCCCGCAACGGAATAATTTTGGAAGAGGTTTCGTATGAAGTCAGAATCGATGCTAGCGACAGAAAAGATGCTGGATGTCGTAAAGATCTTGTTGGACGAAGTCCAGCCGGAATCTCTATTTGTGAAAATTCTTGAAGTGGCGAAGGACGTCTTGCATGCCGATGCCGCTGTTCTGGATACCGGTGGAGAAAATGCGATCCACTTGAGTAATCCTGAAAATGTGACTATTTCTATTTCCGCCGTAAAACAGGCGAAGCGCGAAAAGAAGGCTGTGGTGTGGAATCAGCTGGATGACGATTCTGCAGACCTTTCGAAATCGATTGTGCAGAATCAGCTGACAAGCATCATGGTGTCGCCCTTCCGCACGCCCGAAAGTGAATCCGGTTACTTGTACTTGCAGCGCGCCGCCCGCGAAGAACCTTTTACCGAAGATGACAGCGCCTTGTTCGATTCCTTTGTGATGGTCTGCGAAAAGTTCGCCTTTGCTGCATTTGACCGCCTGCGTGACAAGGAATCGCTGAATATTTTAAGAAACGTCATTCGCAAAGATGGCATCGTGTATTCGAGCAAGGTGATGGCCGAATTGATTGCTCTTGCAGACAAATTAGCGGTGCTTCCCATGCCGGTGATTATCCGTGGCGAAACAGGAACCGGTAAAGAAGTCATTGCCCGCTACATACACAAGCATAGTCCGCGAGCAGACAAGCCTTTTATCGCTGTCAATTGCGGCGCCATTCCGGAACACCTGATGGAATCCCTTTTGTTCGGTCATACCAAGGGCTCGTTTACGGGGGCGGTGGAAACCCGCAAGGGATTTTTTGAAGAAGCTGACGGCGGTACGATTTTCTTGGACGAAATCGGTGAACTGCCCATGAATATGCAGGTCAAGCTTTTGCGTGTGCTCCAGGAAAAGCATATCACCCGCGTGGGTGACAATCGCGAAATCCCGGTGAACGTGCGCATTATCAGTGCGACGCATGTAGACCTGGAAGAAGCGGTCAAGGCGAAGCGCTTCAGGGAAGACTTGTACTTCCGTATTCAGGTGATGCCGGTCGAAATGCCTCCCTTGAGAGACCGCGGACAGGACGTTGTGCTTTTGGCCGAAGAGTTCCTGACCCGTTACGGGGCGGAATACGGTCGCGGCAAGTACCACTTGAGCCGTAACGCCGAAAAGGCGATGCTCAGCTACCACTGGCCGGGTAACGTGCGCGAACTCGAGAATAAGGTCCAGAAGGCCTTGGTTCAGGCGGTCCATGGCGTTATCCAGCCGATGGATCTTGGTTTAGGCGATGTCCAGTCCCAGGCCAAGGAATCGCCGCGTACGCTCAAGGAAGCCCGCGAAATCGTGGAACGCGAGGTTATTGGCAGGGCGCTTTCCGATAGTAACGCGAATTTGACGCTCGCAGCGACGATTTTGGGGATTGACCGCAAGGTTCTCCGCGAAATCATGGAAAGATTGGGAATGAAAAAGGAAGACTATAAGAAATAGTTTTATATATTTATTATAGCCTAAAAGACGGTTGGCACGGAATTTGCAAGAGATTGAGTATGAAAAAGACTACTCTCATAACGACAATTATGATGGCTGCAGCGCTTAGCTACGCTGCTCCGTCTTCTGCGCGTCCGGAGTCTTCTGTCCCGACCCCCGCCGAGAATATGGAAATTTCGCGAGAAATGCCCAATCTTGGTGCAAAGGAAAGCGCAGATTGGCAAAAATTGCGCGCAGAACGTCGTGCAGCCCGAGAGCAAATTCTAACGGACTTGCGCAATAGTTCCGCCGCCGAGAAGAAAAATATCCGCCAGGAAGTCTCGAAAAAACGGGACGAAAAGCCTCGCTTTGAGGGGGAAATCCCGAAAAATCAGTCTCGCGAACGTACTCCTTTTTATGAGCAACCTGGGTCTCACCAAATGAACCCGATGCGAGACATGCCCAATGGTCCTGCTCCGGCTCCTATGAATCCCATGAATCCGATGAAGCCGATGGATCGTCCCCATCGCTAAATGCGTTTCATTGCGATAGTACTCATGCTACTGACGTCTTTGCTTTATGCCGAGACGCAAGAAGACGTGTACTACCGCGCCATGAAGGCTGAAGAAGCCGGTGATGTGTCGGCCGCCCTTGCCGCCTTTGAAGAAGCGGTTCAGATTCCTGGCCCCTATACAGAAGAAATTCGTGAAATTATTGACGAATACTACAAAGCCCTTGATGCGACTATGGATACAAAGAATCCATGGTCGCTTCGTTTTTTGGGAGATCTCGGTTTTTACGGCTTGCACTATAATGAATATGGCGGTGTAGAGAAAGTTAGCGAAACCGGCGGAGACATCTTCTTTTCGCTGACTCCATTTGTGGACTATTCTACGGGCGACTGGATTCATTCTTTTGGACTGGGTTTTTCGGGCGACTGGTTTGTGGCGAACGAAAATATGCCCGTGCTCGATACAAATGACTGGAATATTTCGGTCGGGCTTGAATATTCCTTGGTCGGTAAATCCTTGATGCTTGATGTGGGCGCCGATATCAAGGTTGTGGAAGGTGCCTATGTTTCTCCCAATTTTTATACATGGATAGAACGGGATTTTTACCGGTTTGAAAAGCAGCGTGTCGGTGCCGCGGTTTGGGGGTACTATGATCCCGATGGCCCGCTTTCGTTTGCGTTGTATGGTTCCTGGCACAGGACGGTTCCCTACGGCTTGAACTGGTCTGTTTATGCGGGCGCTCGCTTCGAGGCGGATTCTGCAGTGGATTTCGTGAGCTATATCGAATCGTATAAGAAAGCTGTTGAAGAGTTGGAACAAGAAGAGGAAGGGGAATCGGAGTACTCGTATTGGGGTGGCATGTACGGGAACTGGCAAAATCCGATGCAAGCTTGCTTGGAAGCTTATGGACCGGAGTGCTACAACTGGAATGTCGGAAAACTGGATTCTATGTATTGGGCGCAGCAGAATGCGTCTAAAGATACGACGTCGTCTATTAACGTGGCAATTCCCAAGTATTTTGCCAAGTGGCTAGGCCCCACTCTCCGTTCACGGGTGTCTTATAAATTCAAACGCAATATAACGCTCGAGGCAAGGCTTAACCTGTTCTATGGTTTTGTCTTGGACGGCCCGGATAGCGATTACGAAAAGATGGGCAAATTCAGCGGCGTCTGGGGAACCATGTTCTATTGGAAACCGAATGCGATAACGCTTTATTTGGGCTTAGAACAATTCTATAAGCATTACAGTTTGCCCAAGTATTATAAGGGCGTTTATCCAGAGAATAGCATTCTTTCTGAGATGAAAGTCGGCTTCAAGTGGGAAATCTAAAAACGAAAAAAGCAGGACTCAGTCCTGCTTTTTTATGGAGATAGTGGGAGTCGAACCCATGACCTACAGATTGCGAACCTGTCGCTCTACCAACTGAGCTATATCCCCAGGATGTAGGCGCAATATAACTTATTTTGCGCCTTTTGGCAACTTGAGCCCTTTGGACTAGTTGCCGCGGTTGTCCATCGAAGAGAACATCTGGATAATCTCTTCGGTGAAAAGTGAACTGGGAAGACCCTGCGCAATTTCAAGGGCTTTTTCAAGATGGTCTTGGGCGTTGGCCTTGGCCTTCTTGAAGGCGTTCTTTTCATTCAGCTTTTCAATAATCTTTTCGGGAACGCCGGCTTGGTCAGCTTTTGCAATCAGCGATTCCATATCGGAACGTTCCTGTGCGTTGCAGCCTTCGAAGTAGTACAGCAGCGGAAGCGTAATCAGTCCGTTGCCTAAATCAGTGAACTTGGCCTTGTCGAGGTCCTTGCTTCCAAAACCGTAGTCCAGAAGGTCGTCAATGATCTGGAAAGCAATGCCGAAGTGGCTGCCCATTTGGGCGCACTTGTCAATGTTTGCGCTGTCGAATCCGGCGAGAATGGCACCGATGCGGGCTGCGGCAGCGATCAAGGCTGCGGTCTTGCCGTCGATAATACGGTCGTATTCTTCGAACGAAAGACGCATGTTTCCGGATTGGTCCAGTTCCAGGATTTCACCGGCGATTAATTTATCTGCAGCCTTGGAAAGTACAGTCGGAATATCGTGGGACTCTTCGTCGATCACGCACTGCATGGCCTGTGACAGAACGTAGTCGCCAATCAGTACGGCCACTTGCGTGCCCCATTCTTTGTGCGCTGTCTTTTGTCCGCGGCGGATGTCGGTGCCGTCGATGATGTCGTCGTGCACAAGGCTTGCTAGGTGCAAAAGTTCGATGCCTGCGCAAGCGTGAGCCACGCGCAAGGAATCAGGCTTTTGAGAACCGCTTTGTGCAATCAGGCAAAGGAGCGTCGAACGAATGCGCTTGCCCTTGCGCTGGAACAGCGATTCAAGCCGTTCGCCAATACCGGCGGGGGCGTTCTTCGCCACTCCGAAAATGACCTTTTCGGTGAGTTGCAACTGTTCTTGGACAAGTGCACGTGCTTGCGTCAGCACGGTCTGAAATTCTGCCTTTGTCGGAGCCATTAAATAATCACCGTTAGATATCCAGGTCGTTCAAGACCTTGTAGGCGTTGGATTCAATGAACTTGCGGCGCGGTTCCACATCTTCACCCATGAGCATGCTGAAGATCTGGTCGGCTGCCACGGCATCTTCCACGTAGCACTGCTTGAGGAAACGCTTGTTCGGGTCCATGGTCGTTTCGGAAAGCTGTTCCGGAGACATTTCGCCAAGACCTTTGAATCGGCTCACCGTCACGTTCTTCTTGTCTTCGAGCTTGGCCATGGCTTCGTCCTTGTCGTTTTCGTCAAACAAGTACGTTTCCTTGGTGCCGACCTTCAGCTTGAACAGAGGCGGCATGGCGAGGAACACGTGGCCTTCGTCGATGAGCGGGCGCATGTAGCGGAAGAAGAAGGTGAGGAGCAAAGTCTGAATATGGGAACCGTCCACATCAGCATCGGTCATGATGACGATCTTGTTGTAGCGGAGCTTTTCGAGTTTGCATTCAGTGCCGAGACCGCAGCCGATGGCGTTTACCAGGTTCTGGATTTCTTCGGTGTCGAGCACGCGGTGGAGGCTTGCCTTTTCCACGTTCAAAATCTTACCGCGCAGGGGGAGAATGGCCTGGAACTCGCGGTTACGGCCCATCTTTGCAGAACCACCTGCAGAGTCACCTTCCACGATGAACAGTTCGCATTCCTTGGGATCGCGGCTGGAGCAGTCGGCGAGCTTGCCCGGAAGTCCACCGCTTTCGAGAACGTTCTTGCGACGGGCGAGCGTGCGGGCCTTGTGGGCGGCTTCGCGGGCCACGGCGGCGTTGTAAACCTTGTCCAAGATAATCTTGACCGCGGCCGGGTTTTCCTGGAAGTATTCTTCGAGTTTTGCACCGAAAGCGGAGGCGACGTAGCCTGCGATTTCGGAGTTGCCGAGCTTGCGCTTGGTCTGGCCTTCGAACTGCGGCTGCGAGACCTTGATGGCAATCACGGCGGTGAGTCCTTCGCGGATATCGTCGGCGGTAATGGTAATGTCTTTCTTGCCCTTGGGCATTTCCTGCGCGAACTTGCTGATGACGCGGGTGAGGGCCGTCTTGAAGCCCGTCACGTGTGTACCGCCATCGTAGGTGTTCACGTTGTTCACGAAGCTAAAGAAGTTTTCCTGGTAGCCGTCGTTGTACCACATGGCAACTTCGAGCGGATACTGGCCTTCAGGGAGTACCAGGTGAATAGGATCCTGGAACAGCTTGGTGCGGTGTTCGTCCACGTAGCGCACGAATTCAGAAACACCACCCGGATAGCAGAACGTATCGGTCTGCTTATTTTCGGGGTCACGTTCGTCGGTAAGCGTCAGGCGAAGACCGCTCATGAGGAAGGCGAGTTCGCGGAAACGCGTAGCGAGCGTGTCGTACACGTAAACGGTTTCGCTGAAGATGGTGTCATCCGGATAGAATTCAACGGATGTACCGGTCGTACCGTCGCTTTCGCCGAGATCCACCTGCGGACCGCACGGAACGCCACGGGCAAATTCCTGCTGCACTACGCGGCCGTTGCGGCGCACGGTAACAACCAACTTGTTGGACAGAGCGTTCACGCAGCTCACGCCCACGCCGTGCAAACCGGCAGAGACCTTGTACGAGCTGTTGTTGAACTTACCACCGGCGTGGAGCTTGGTCATCACGACCTGGATGGTACCGACCTTTTCCTTGGGGTGAATGTCTGTCGGAATGCCGCGGCCGTTATCGGTCACGCGGATGCCGTTACCCGGCAAAATGGCGATTTCAATGTGAGAGCAGAATCCGGCCAAAGCTTCGTCCACGGAGTTGTCGACCACTTCCCAAACCAGGTGGTGGAGACCGCGGATGTCTGTTGAACCGATGTACATAGCCGGGCGAACACGCACGGCTTCGAGGCCTTCCAAAACGGTAATGCTAGAGCCGCTGTAGTCTTCTTCGGCCTTTTTCATTTCTTCAGATTCTTCTGCCATTTTTTACCTTGTTTTCTTCTTCTAAAATCTTTGAGTCGGGGCTCTATCTGACATGCTTTTAAACGAAAAGAATGTTCTTGACGGAGGGTTTCCCGAGCAATAAATTACACTTGTCAATAATAGCTTTTTTTTGCAAGAAAAGTTCCTGTTTCCAGGCGGAACTATCGCACTTTAGCGTCAAAATATTCTTGTCAAATTTGGCTATTTGCACATGCGGTTTTACGAGTGGCCCCACGATGGTTTCGAGGCCATTTGAGAGCTTTTCGATGACCATTTCGTCGGTGATATGGGTCTTGTCCAGAACCATCTGCAACAGTACGCTGATGTCTTCGGGATCCTTGCCACAAACGGGCTTCCCACGCCTTTTGTAAGTGGGGTTGTTCATTAAAGCAATAGTAGCTTGGAAAGCACGAAGCCGCCAATCAGGATGCTTGTCATGCCGGCTACCACGGTAGCCTTGGTGTTTTTGCCCACGCCTTCGGCACCGCTATGGGTGGTAAAGCCAAAGAAGCATGCGTAGCTTGCAATAAAGTAGCCGTAAAGGGTCGCCTTGATAAGGCCCACCACCAAGTCCCAGTTCTGGTAGAACATGCGCACTCCGTAGAAGAATACGGCAAAGGACACGTCCTTGTAAATGTGGGCCACTTCGTAACCGCCTACGATACCGATAAAGATGCTGATGATCGTAAGGGTCGGAAGCATGATGATGGTTGCAATCAAACGGGGTGCAAGCAAAAACTTGTAGGGGCTGAGTCCTAATACTTTGTATGCGTCGAGCTGCTCGGTGACGGCCATAGTACCCAATTCTGAACACATGGATGCGCCAATTCGACCGGCAAGAACCATTGCGGTAAGGATCGGGCAAAGTTCCACCATCACGGATTTACCCACGGCCATCCCCACAAACATCAAGGGAATGATGTCGGCGAACTGGTAAGCGAGCTGCCATGCCATAATGGCGCCTGTGGCAAGCGATGCCGCTACCACCACGGGAATACTGGTAAGACCCACATGCTGCATTTGCTCCACTGTTGTGTGGAAATTGCTGAACGCACCTGGAATGCTCTTGAAAAGCTGCCAGACAAAATGGAGGTAGCTTGCCACCGTGTGCAGAAATTTCCGGATGAATTTACCCAGACTTTCTGCAATTCTGTTCATGAGGGTAATCAAGGACGCCTACTACTTTTTGGAATCCTTGTTAGACTTCTTGGAAGCCTTCTTGCTTGGTGCGCTGATGGTCTTCTTGTAAAGATTCATGTCGCTCAAGTACTTGATGGCTTCGTTCAGCTGCTTATCCTGCTTCAAGGAGAAGGCGGTGCTGACGGAATCGTTGAGGAACGCGGTCAGGAGTTCGCGCTTGATGCCGTCCTTGATGTACTGCTTGTTCTCGTCGAACTGGGCGTTGCGGTTGTTTTCAAGGGTCTTGCGCATCTCTTCGAGGCGCTTGGCGAGAGCGGTGTCGCTTACCGTCTTTGCGCTGTCACCCATGTAGTTCTGTTCGCGGACAATGCTCTTTTCGAGCTGGTCCACGCCTACCAGAGCGTTGCTCTTGATCTTGGTGAAGTTCGTGTCCTTCATGCAGAAGTCGCGGAATTGCGTAAACAGGCTGTCGGGGACTTCCCAGTTGGCGCTCATCTTGACGCCGGCCTTTTCCAGTTCGGGGCGGATCTTGACGGCGAACTTGAAGTACATAGCCATACGTTCTTGCACCTGTACCACCCAAGGCATGGGGGAAAGTTCCACTTCTACGTCGGGGGTAATGCCGCCGCTACCGAACATCATACGACCGTTGTTGGTGTAGAAGGTGTCGACCTTGGCGGTGTCTTTCTTGGTGGAATCGGCCTTTTCGTCGCCTTCTTCGGCGTATTCTTCTTCCATGATCTTGAGGCCCTTGATGCCGTTTTCGGGCTTGTTGATGCAGCGGCCGAAGGGCAGGTAGTAGAATGCCGTGGTGAGCTTGAGGGCGTTACCCTGGTTGTCCAGCGGGAAAATCGTCTGCACGGAACCCTTACCAAAGGATGTCTTACCAATGATCAAGGCGCGGTCCCAGTCCTGGAGGGCGCCAGAAACAATTTCGGCTGCACTGGCGGAACCTTGGTTCAGGAGCACCACCATGGGCACTTCCGGCTTTACGATGCCGTTCTTGCGGGCGTGGCTTTCGGTCCTTTGGGTGCGTCCGCGGGTGCTCACGATCAGGTTGCCCTGCTTCAGGAACAATTCGCTGATTTCGATGGCCTGGTTCAGAAGTCCACCCGGATTGTAGCGCATGTCGAGGATAATCTTCTTCATGCCCTGCTTCTGGAGGCTCTTGAGGGCGTTTTCTACGTCGCTAGTGGTCTTGTCGCTAAAGGTAGCGAGCTTGATATAGCCGATATCCTTGGTGACCATGCCGTAGTAGGGCACGGCGTGCACAATGATTTCGGCACGGGTAATGGTAAAGTCCATCAGGTCGGGCACGCCTTCGCGTTCAATAGAAACGGTCACGTCGGTGCCGATCTTGCCGCGGAGCTTGTTTACAGCTTCGTCGAGACTGAGTCCCTTGGTGTCCTTGCCGTCAATTTTACGGATGCGGTCACCGGCGCGGATGCCCAGGCGGAAAGCCGGGGTGCCGGACAAGGGGGAAATAACGGTCAAAATATTGTCGCGGAGGCTAATGGTGATGCCTACGCCGCCGAATTTGCCTTCCATGGAGACTTTAAGGCTTTCGTAGTCCTTGGGAGAGAACACGGTTGTGTGCGGGTCCAAGATGTTACGGATGCCGTTCAAGGCTGCGTCGGTGAGCTCTGTGGGGTTCACGTCTTCCACATACTTGCGGTTGACTTCGGAAAGAACCTTGTTCAGGCGGGAAACTTCGTTGTAGAAGTCGCCGGGAGGATCTTTTTTGTCGTTTGCCGCAAAGGGGCTAGTCGTGAAGCAAAGAGCCGAGAGACCGGCTACAAGAAGGGTTCGAAAATTCAGCATATTGAAATTCATGCCTTAAAAATACAATTTCATTTGTTTGTCGGGGCCCCAAAAACGGAAAAAACCGGCCGAAAGGGCCGGTTTTTTAGTTATAAGGAGAGAGAGAAAAAAGATCTAAAAAGGTTTAAGCTTAGGCGGCGTCGTTCAAAACGCGGGCGAGCTGTTCGTTCCTGAGTTTTTCCAGGGCGGAATCCTTGAGCTGGCGGGTGCGTTCCTTGGAAAGGCCGACCATCGGGGCGATTTCCTTCAGGTTCAGGTCGGAATCCATCTTGAAGCCGAAATAGAGCTTGATGATTTCCTTTTCCTGGTCAGAAAGGCTGTTGTTCATCGCCTTGTCGAAAAGCTTGCTACGGTTGTTCTTTTCGGCGAGTTCATCGGTGCGGAATTCGGTCGCTGCGATGGTATCACCGAGAGTCATATCGCCATCTTCGCCCACCGGGGTGTCGAGGGAGGTAGACTTGCTGCCCATCATCAAGATCTTTTCGATGTCGTTAGCTTTGTACTTGGAGACACCTTCGAGGCTCTTGGGGTCAAGCATAAGACCGCCGCCCACAACCTGGTGCATCTGGCCGCCCTTCTTGGCAAAGCGGCGGAGCACGAGTTCCTTTTCGGCGCTGATGCGGACCAAACGGCCGCGTTCAGCGATGGCGCGGGTGATGTTCTGGCGAACCCACCAAACGGCGTAGCTGATAAACTTGATTTTTTGAGTGTGGTCAAAGCGACGAGCGGCTTCGATAAGGCCCATGTTGCCTTCGTTGATGAGCTCGTTCACGTCGATGCCCTGACCCTTGTAAAGGTTGGCGATGTTCACTACAAAGCGGAGGTTGCTCTTGACCAGCAGATCCATGGCTTCGCGGCTGCCTTCGCGGACTTTGGCAAGTACAACCTTTTCCTGTTCCTTGGTAAGCAGCGGATATTTAGAAATATCGTTCAGATACTGGAAATAAACATCCCTGTCGTCACGAACGTGTGTATTCTTTGTCATATCAACCTCGTTGCTTGTTGTTTCGTTTACATTCGTAAATCTACCTCCATTTTCATTTTCAAGTGTCACGGATTACGCCTTTGTTCGCAAAAGTTGTTTGTGAATTTCGTCAAAGAAAAGTGGACTTTTGTCACGTTTTTGTCATAACGCCCTTTTTTTTGGCAAAATAAGACCTATTTTTGTGTCTACAAGAGGAAAAAATGACGACAAAGTACGCAAAATCCGCTTTTCGAGCCTTTTTACGCCGCAATTATGAACGTTTCGCGGAACTTCAGGAAGCCCAATTCGAAAAAGGCGAGCGGGAACTAATCGAAATTATGGGCGACGAGAACGATGCCCAGTATCCGATTCCGACATTTGTACTGATGATTCTGATTTGGATGTTTATCTTGCTGTTCCCGCTGATATTGCTGCTTGATCCGACATATCCGTTGACGCAAGTGTCGCTTATTAATCTTTCCTGCTACTATTTGCCGCTTCTGGCAACGTTCTTGACCTTCTTGGTAAACCAGCGCTACCTTGTTCCAAAGTGCTTCTTTAGAAAACGTTATGCTTTGTTCTTTGCCGGCAACGCCGTGATTCTTTTTCTTTCGTTGCTAGGCCGCGAAGTGTTCTACTTCTTGATTCAGCGCAAGGCGGGCGAGGGAATTGTAGATTTCTTCAGCAACTATTGTTTTAGTGCGGGGGCCGTGCGCGGGCATTTTTCCGTCTGGACTGTACTTGTGTTTCTGATTGCGCTTGCGCTCATCTGCTTTGTTTGCATTTTGATTTCAATGTTTTCGAGGTTGATTATCAGAGCGTTTATCTTGCGTGAAAAGAAACGTTCAACTCTGGAATATGAACTCAAATTTTTGAAGAATCAGCTTTCGCCGCATTTCTTGTTCAATACCTTGAACAATATTACTAGCTTGATTCGTATAGACCCTGGCCTTGCCGAAACAAGTATGACGAAACTTTCGCAGCTGATTCGCGTGATGCTTTACCAGACAGGCGACAAGTATATTTCGCTTAAAGAAGATGTGGGCATTTTGGAAAAGTATGCGGAACTTGAGAAATTGAGACATGACGATTCCTTTGATTTTAAATTTGAATACGAACTTGAAAATCCGGATTGTCAAGTGGAACCGCTGTTGATGATGCCGTTGATGGAAAATGCGATGAAGCATTGCGTGAATCCGGAAGGCAACAGTTTTGCACACATCAAGATTGTGCAGAAGGGAAATACAATTTCGTTTGTTAGCGAAAACAGCAACTTCCCGCGTAAGGCAAAGCCGAATGCGAGCGGCCTTGGACTTTCTACTTTCAAGAAGCGCTTGGAACTTATGTATGGCGGACGCTATCAATATAAAGCTGGCGTAGAAGGCGATGCATATAAAACGGAATTGAAAGTGGAATTGAAAAAGGATTCTGTGTAAACGCTGTATACACTTTTTTCAAAATGTATCGCGGAATCTCTTTACAAGAAAAAAATCTTTATCTATAATTCCTTGCGGATCGATAAATAGTTTTTAGATACATCTGTTAACCACAGGTGTATTTTTTTTATCTGTTTAGGGTATCCATTTTTATATGGCTTTTTATATCCTGCTCAGCGAACGCTGGGGAGCTTAACAAACATCTTTCAAATGGAGGTCCTATGAAAAATAGGATGTCAAGGTGTGCAGCCTTGATAGGGACCGTATTGTCTCTTTCGGGTTATGCGCAGGTCTGTAACGATGTTTCGCTGTATAAAAATGGCGAAACTGGTAAAATGGAAACGACGAACATGACGTTCCCGGAAGCGCCGGAATGGAGCGCCAACTGGGGCGAAATGGAGGCGCTTACCCCGCCTTATATCCGCTGGTCCGGTATGAAGGATAAGGCGGGGGACTGGACGGGTATGCTGACGTTGAATCAGTTGCCGGTAACCGTCCAGGGCGGGAACTTGACTTTCAAGGTGCGTTCTACGCAGAAAGGTAAGTTCGGTATTTGGCTTATGGGGGCATTCGGCAATAGCGGCGTGAAATTCTTTAATTTGGCCGCTAATAAGACTTATTCGCTGAAGGTTCTTGTTGAAGAGCTGATAGGGGGCGCCACCAAGACAATTGAAAAAATCGGCGTCGGACTCTTTGATGTCCCGGCTCATCAATACACGACGCTTTTCCTAGATGATATTGCCTTTAGTTGTGCGGTGTCGGGGGAATCTGCCGGAACGGGAATGCTGTATCCGTACAGTGACATGAATCCCAAGAATCCGTATCGTGAAGGTAAATTCCTGGCGATACCTACGGCTATGACAACGGCAGCCTATTCCGAAGCAGAACGTCTTGAAACCAAGAATTCTACGCAGGCTGACTTTGTGCTGAGTGAACAGGAACATCGCCAGATTGAAGAATTCCCGACACGGACGGATTTGACTCCGCAGAAGTCCCGAGATGGTTGGTTCCGCAACATGTATTTCATTGACAGGAATCGCCTGCGCGACAGTGTGATTGCTAATCCGAAGGGCTTGTTCTACGAGGCAAACGAAGTCGCTGCAGAATCGGACAAGCGGGAAATGCCTCTCTTGATTGGTAACGTAGATTATGCCTATCGCATGTGTAACGATAGCGCTTGTAAAAACGTGCAATTGGTAAATGCGAGAATTTTGCAGGCGGCCCTGCCTTCGGCAAGTGTGAAGGGCTCGAAACTCAGGGTTTTCTACGACCCTTATTTTGTCAGTACGAACAGAAATTCTTTGCCTAGAGTCGAAATCTATGCGAATAAGAAATGGCAGACTCTTGAACCGAAATCCGAAATGCTGCTGGAGTTTGAATCGGCAGGCGTGCAGCCTGTGAATGTTCGACTCTCTGAAGGCGGCGTCAATATCAATCAAACTTTATACGTGGAGGTGAAATAATGAAGTTCCTGTCATTTGTTTTAGCTTTGTTTGTTGGGGTGTCGTATTCTGCGGCTAGGGAACATATAGACTTGTTCTTTGGCAAGGACAAGAATCGTAGTGCCGATGATTTGTGCGTTGCAAAGCGAAATTCGTTTATGCCATTGCTTCGAACTGCGGCGGGCGAAGCATGCGTTACATCGCAAGTGGATGCTAGCGTGAGGGTGTTGAATCCTCAGATAGATGAATCACAAAGGTACAATTTCAATCTGGTTCGTCCGTTTTTGATTATTGACGGCATTTACCTTGGTACCGATAATAAAAGGTCTTTGAGCGAAATGCAAGAAGAAGTGGAACGCTTTGGTATTGTTGATCCACTTGTTGAATTAGGTTATACGGCGGTTCTGGTGCAGTTTTCGGAAACGGTGAGAAAATCCCTGCAAGAGAATGCGCAGACACTTGCGAATATTTTGCGTATCATGAATTCGAATGCCCTTTTCGGCTTTGAAAATAAGCAGACTGATGGCTTTGTGGTACTCGGGGTGAGCCAGGGTGGTGTTCTTGGACGCTACGCCTCGTATTTGTACGATAATCAGCGTAACAAAAAGACGGATGCTCCCATTCGTCTGTATGCCTCTTTGGATTCGCCGCATCAGGGCGCGATTATGCCGCTTTCGCTGTACTACACGATTAATTTCTGGGCAAAAGAAGGTGGCTCCGATGCTGCCGAAGCATTCAAGGACTTGATTGATGGTCCGGGTGCAAGTGGCCTGTTGTTGCATCAGAAAAAGTGCAATGACGCTAAATGCGATGATTATAGCTATGAGGTAAATACTTCTACCCAACGATTCCTTTTTGGTGAATATCGCAAGGCGGCTGAGTACAAGGGCTTCCCGTCGGTGCTGATTGCCCAAGGTCAGCTGAAGGGGACGATTCCGAACCATTCGAGTACGTATTTCGTGCTGAATAGGCACGCTAAAAAATATGGTTCCATATTCGGACGCGCCGAAAGTAAGCTCTATTCCTATACTGACGGCAAAACCGAAATTGCCAAGAACAGAATATACCGATATCCGGGTGAGATTGAAGAGGCTGCTCCAAAGGTTCCCGCTACTTATGATTTTGTTCAGGGGAGTACCTATCCGTTTGCGGAAACGATGTACCAGGGTTTGCGTGACGGCATGCTTGATGCTATGCCCAAGGGAATGAAGCAGAAGGTGGCTTTTACTTCTGTTGAACTTGCAACGGGCTGGGATGAAGATTCCCTGATGCAAAAGAACAGCACCTTCATTCCGACGGCCAGCGCCATGGATTTGAACTGCAATGGGAAATTGGGCATGACCGATGTTTGCGCCTTTACGCAAAATCAGTCGGGATTCCCCTTTGCAAAACCGGAATCGAAAAGTTCCGCCAATGCGGTTTATGCCGTAGATGCGACACACCCGCGTTATAAGGAATCAATTAGCGGTAGGCATATTGAACTTCCTGAAAATAAAGATTTGAGTGCGGATTCCGCGATTATTGGCGGCTTGCAAGTGGATATGTGGCGTGTACTTTGCGAACTAGCGAATTACGATTACGATAACGCCAATAAGGAGTTCCGTAACGAAAATTTGGCTTGGTACTTTACGCCAGGCACCAATTGCATGGATCAGTCAAAGATGCCGAATTTCTTGAAGAAAGACGGCTATGTCCAGAAAAAATACTTTGCTTATAGCCGTTACGATTATAATGCCGACGCGACGGAACAGGACGAAAGCGTTGCTTTTGATGTTCCGGCCGGATGGCATAAGGTTGCCTCGTATAATAATGGCGAAGATTTGATCGAAGGTGCAACATTCCAGGTGGATATCCAGGTCAATAAATCCAATGGAAATTGGATGAAAGCCGAACTCTTGTTACAGAAATCCAAAATCAGTTCTGGACAGATTCAGTTGCAAGAAAAGGATGTCCTTGTAGACGGAAAAACGCACCGAATCTATTGGAAACTTCCTGCAGGCGAAAGTGCTCTAAAGGGCTATCGCTGGCTAAGACTGGTGCTGAATTCGGATGGCGGTAACGTGACGGTTTCGAATCCGGTGCTGCTGAAAACCGTTGAAAATACGGAGAAAAAGTACGATAAACTCAGCGAGAATCTGTATCCGAATGCGGCTTTCAAGTTTGTGCCTTGGACTTCGGCTGTTTCGGCAACTCCGTATAGCGATGCCTTGGGCTCTGGAGTCTCCTTGCGTTTCCAGAAACTCCATGGTGGAGCCTATTTGGATTTGAGTGGTGATAAAAGTGCGGATTCTTACAGCAAGTTATTTGTCTATTATTGGCCGGGAACTTGCCAGGGAACGGGAGTCTATTTCGATTCTTATTCCTCGGGGATAGAGCTGCTGCGTAATAATGCCGTTGCAGACGGAAATTTCCTAGTCAAAGAGATCCCGCTTTCGGACATTATTGATGCGAAAATTACGCATGATCATCGGAAAATTGCCTCAAGGTTGGTGTTTGCCAACGTAAAAACGGATGAGGTTTGTTCTGTGTACAGAATTTTTGCGAAATAGGGCCGATTTTTAGGCGATAATCTTATTTTTCTTTGCGGTATGGACTCCCATACCGCTTTTATAGGAGTAATGATATGAAGAAAAAACTCATTCTGCTGGCGACCATATCGGTAGCGCTTACGGGGTGTCTCCAGCCGACTGCACGCTCTATGGGTGCGACGTTGATGCCAGCCCCGATGCTTCATCGCGCCTCGCCTGACAACGCCTCGCAGGAATTGTCTGTTGCCGCATCGGGCTTTTATGGACATACCGGTGATGCCTACAATGTGGAAGACGTGAATGCTGGTGGCGGAAACGTTGGTGTGACTTATCGCTTGGGCGGGGCGGTCTCGCCGCTATTTGTGAATGTGGCTGCCGGCGTTTTTGGCGGATCGCTCCAATTTGGCTGTGATAAGGATTATGCTTGCGATAGTACTGATGTCAAGTATAATGCTTGGCTTGAGTCCGATGCGGGCAAGGACAGCTATAGTTTCTGGAATGTGCAGGAACGTATTCTTCTCGGTGCCGATTTCAGTGTCGGTTATGCCATTTTCGGTGCCGCTGCGGGCGTTCAAATGTTCCAGGGCGGTTCCGATTATGACGATATGCGTGAAAAGCTGGACGAAGACAGGTTTATCAATAGCATCGACAAAAACAACGGTGTCGCCGCAGTTACTTCTGTATGGCTTGGCTCATACTTAGGACGTCAAGGTCAATATGGCAACTTGGTTGCTGAAATGGATCTCTTCTACAAGGGCGATATCGATGATTGGACATCGTCTATCAAGTGGACGTATACGCACCCGAGCGGATTCTTCGGCGGGGCGGCTTACGGAAATTTGATGGAACTCTCCGTGTTTGCGGGTAAGCAGTTCGTGTTTTAGTAAGAAACTCCCGAAAAAAGAAAAACAGAAGTTCCTGGCATTTTGCCGGGAACTTTTGCATAAAAAAGAGCCGTGGCTTTGAACCACGGCTCTTTCTAATTTGTTTGTAGAACGGCGGATGCCGTAACAAATTACTTGAGGGTCTGAACCTGCACGTCCCAGCTCTGGTTGCCAAGAGCGATACGGTAGGTGCTTGCTGCGCCGGCCTTCATGTTCTTGGTGTCCACTGCCGGAGCAGCGTTCGGGTCCTTCTTGGGAACGCCAATGTGGCGGTTGCCCTTGAGGAATTCGATACCCTTGTTGCCAGCCTTCGTCTGGAGGCAGCCCGTGATGAAGATGGTTTCGTCGGTGACCGGGAGACCATTTTCTTCGAGGAGCTTCTTGGCGGCCGGAATGCCCGGCGGAAGAATTTCTTCTGCGCACTGGACGCCCGGATAGGCTTCCTTGAACGGCTTCATGTTGAACTGGTCGGCAGCGATCTTCACGAGTTCCGGATCCGGTTCGCAAGGAGTCTTGCCCTGGTAACCGAGGAGCATCTTGCCGTAGCCTTCGGTCATCTTGAACCAAGTACCGCGACCGGCAGCCTGGTTCAGGGTGTTCATGTAAGCCTGCTGGAAGTAGAACTGAGAAACCGGCGTCACGGAAGAAGCAAAGCCACCGCGGCGGACGCATTCACTCATGTTCTCGATAACCTTCGGGAACAGGTGGAAGGTCTTGGTTTCACGCATCATGAGGGTGTTGGCGGTAAGAGCGCCACCCGGCATGGGGCTGAAGATCACGTCGGTCGTAATCTGACGAGCTTCAGGCGGGAAGTTGTAGTCCTTGAGGCATTCAACAGCGACGTTGTTGGCTTCCATGAGTTCCGGAATGTGATCGTCAACGATGCTGTCTTCACCGAGGGCGAGCTTGTATTCCGTACCCTTGAGGGCGTGGAACATGGAGAACAGGTCGGGCTGAGCCGTACCGCCGGAAAGCGGCTTGCGGCCGAGGTCAACGCCATCGGCGCCACCTTCGATAGCAGCCTTGTACTGGGCCACACCGGTACCGCAAGTGTCATGGCTGTGAATGCGGAGTTCCACATTGTCACCGAGGAGCTTACGGGCGCGCTTGAAGGTTTCATAAACCTTAGTCGGGTTCGTGGTACCGGAAGCGTCCTTGAAGCAGACGGAGGCGAACGGAACACCTGCGTCCAGGATGCTGCGGAGAATGCGTTCATAGAATTCCGGGTTGTGGGCGGCGTTGAGGTCGCATCCCGGAGGAAGTTCCATCATGGTCACGACGACTTCGTGTTCAAGTCCTGCGTCGTGAATGCACTTACCGGAGTAAATGAGGTTGTTGACGTCGTTCAAAGCGTCGAAGTTACGAATACGGGTCATGCCGTGCTTCTTGAACATGTCGGCATGGAGCTTGATCATGTCGCGCGGCTGCGGAGCGAGGGCCACCACGTTGATACCGCGGGCGAGGGTCTGCAGACGGACGTTCGGACCCACCACGCGGCGGAATTCGTCCATCATGTCGAAAGCGTCTTCACCGCAGTTCTGGTAAAGGGCCTGGAAACGGGCGCCGCCACCAGCTTCAAAGTGGGTGATGCCGGCCTTGCAGGCAGCTTCGACAGCGGGCATAAAGTCCTTAGCGAAGACACGAGCACCGAAAATAGATTGGAAACCATCGCGGAACGAGGTATCCTGGAACTTGATCTTTTTCATAGTGTTTTCCTGTGGGATAAATCCCTTGTTTTTTACTGTACAATAAAATACGGGGGGAAAGATAGAAAAAGTGGGCTACAGATAATAGCTCGGAAATTGTAATGGGAGGCTGATTTTAACGGTTTGGACCTATAGTTTTATCAGTTTTGCTATAAGGTCTATTCCTCCGTACCAGTTATAGCCGCCGATATCGAGATTGTTGTCGCCGAAGTTCGCTACGCCGACTCGGGCGCTGATTCCGAATAGTTTGGGGATGACGCCGTTCCCGCCGAAGAACTTGGCCCCTTCAAAGCCCATGGTGTAACCGTAGGAATAACCGTTGGCCATGTCCTTAAGACCTTTATCTTTGAACCGTTTGCCTTCTTCGGTGTCGAATTCGATGGCGTGCAGTCTTAAACCTCCGAAAACGGAAAGTTCATAATCGTAGGTGTAAATCAGCTTGGTGCGGAGCAGGGCTTCGACTGCGGTGTAGGAGATTTCTTTTTTGGGGAAGGTGACGCCTGACTGAACCACGTCTTCTTTGTACGGATTTACACCGACAATGCTCCCGATGCGGAAATCGGTGCAATACCTTCCGACAAAGCAGTACCCGAAACCGAGATCGAATGCCGGGCCGGGGTTAAGCTTGTCGTCGGCACCATGAGAGAAATAGTTGCCCCCGAATCCGAAGAATAAATTCCAGTGACCGGTTCGCAGAACGTCGCGCTGCCGTTTGACATTGAAGAACTCTTGCAGGAATTCCCGTTGACTGTCGTTTTCGATTTTATCGAGTTGAATTTGTACGTAACGCTTGCCTTCGATGTTGATAAAGCAATAGTAGACGATGAGGCGCACGAATGCGGCGTCTCCGGCGGGGAGTTTTTTCAGGTCGTCTTCCCAGGCGTCGCTTGCGAGGTAGGTGTAGACATCTTCGTAAAAATCTTCGTTGCTATACCCAAAATAAGTCAGTCGCCCGAATGCTCTGCGGTGTACATTTACGGATCTTGCTAAGCTTTCGCGGACATATCCTGGGTTTGCGATGTAACTGAATTCCTTTTTTAGCAGATGTTGGCCGATATCTTGGTCGAAATACGGGATTTCTGCGGTCTTTTTTTCAGGTTTGCTTTCGCTTGTTGTTCCGCCCCAGCCCCATTCGTGGCCGGATTCAAACTGGACTGGATCTGCGGCTTGCGAATAAAAGAATGCGCAAATGAGTAAAAGAAAAACTTTCTTGAGCATGTTAGTGAGCTTCGCCATATTTCTTTTTACTCCTGTCGTAGAATTGCATTAACGGGGTGAGCGTTACGGAGAATATGCCGCCGTCGCTATCTTTTACGATGTCTGTGTAGTAGTTGCTCACGCTTGCGAAAAGTCTTAACCCGAGTCGGAATTGTCCATCGTCTTTGTATTTGGTGAAATAGAAGTCGAACGCCGTTCCGAAATGAAGCCCTGCTCCGACATGGGATTTCAAGGGCTTTTCGACATCTTTTACTTGAAGGTCGCTAAAGAGGATTGTGGGACCTAGATAGATTCTGTTTTCTACATAGGATGTTACAAAGGTGCGATAGCCGGCGTACAAGTCAATAAGAACTAGGCTTTGGAATTTGTTGTCGTCGAAGGTCTTGGAATGTAGGATCCTTGTATTGTAACCGCCACCGATTTTTTTGTAGAAGAATTCCAAGGTGATGTCAAATGTGGGGTGGTTGTCGAAATCATAACTGAAAGCATCGCCGAATCCCAAGGATAGGCCTCCGCCCATGCCTATTTGAATGTTCCAGCCGACTCCGTAATCCACGTAAAAATTCGTGGTGATAAAGTTCCACTGCTCAATTTTCTTGACGCTGTCTTCGTTCGCTTTAATAAGGGCGTTCAAATCGCTTTGGTTATCCGAAACGAGTGCAGCGGCGAGTATCCGCCAGAAGGCGCGGTCGCTGGAACTGCGGTCTAGTAGGGCGTTTTCAAGTTCGCCGGAACGATACATTGCCCTGAGGGAATCTTGCAACATCGCGTGAATGGCTGCTTCTTCGTCATCTACGTACGGAGAGGGGGAATAGGGGCAATCCGCATAGTCTTCGAAGGTGCGCAAGTAGGCGCTAAGCAGGCGCTTGGTGTTGCTGCTAAGATTGGACGGAGAACTATAAAAGAAGCGCTTGTGTGCGTGAACTAGGAAAGTGTCCAGTTTGGCAGTGTTCTCCCGGATCGCGTCTTTGTCGCCTATTACAAGGGCTTCCTTGATTTGCTCCTTGTAAATCGGACTCATGTCCTTGGAAATTTCAATTTTGAAACGGTTCGGTAGGTATGAGTCTTGCCTTTTAGCGATGGTTTCAAGGGATTTGAATTCGTCTTTTTCAATAATGCGTGAATGACCGTCGCTGAAATAGATTCGCTCAAGTTTGGATGCGTCGCCTTCGAGAGAAATTTCTGCCAAGAGCTTGGGCGGGGTAGTCTCGATAACGGGACCGCTGTAGATAAGGTAGGTGCGCGAAAGGGTGTCGTAATATGTTTCGGGGTCTCTCCAGGTTCTAGTGTGGCGGTCGTATACCTTATTTATCTGGTATTCTACTTTAAGGAGTCTGTAATATGCGTAATTGCTGGCCCCGATGTAAGCATTTTTAAGGTCAGAGGGGATTGAATCTAGTTTGCGCAACGATAAATTGTGTTGTTTGTCATGCCACAAAAAGAATTCGCTTTTTTGCTCTTTAGAAAGATTTTTTTCTTTATCAGACCAGAAATCCATTTTCCCGTTATGGTAAGATACTGTCGATAAAGTTATAACGTTGGCTGTCCCCCAGAACACGAATCCTGTGTCGCTGTCCAGCTTTTCTTGTAGGGTCATGCGGAGGGAGTCGGGGAGTCTTGCCGCTTCAACGGAATCGATCAAGTCTTCGCATTCTCGGGAGTTGAAGAAACAGTAGCCGGGCTCGGCATATGACAGAACCGCCGTGCAGAGCGCTACGATGAAAAAGATTCCTGAACTAACCCAACGCATGAACCCGAGAACTCCCTTTTGCCCCAAATTTAATAAAGATTGATAAAAAAATGAGGTCAATGCGTTTCAATTTGATTTACTTGGCAATCAAATTGACGATCAGGGCGATTAGACCGCCTAGCAGCAAAACGGCTATGGCGACCATCGAGACGAAGGTCCACTTGGCGTATTTCAGGAGCTTAACCAGGCTTGCGTTCTGGTTTCCGACAAATTGTTGAATCAGGTTGATGCCTGCGGCAAGTGTAAGGCCAGCATCGTCAATCCAGCCTATGATGGGAATGTCTGGAATCAAGTCTATCGGAGAAGCGTCATAAGCCAAGGCGGCAAGCATCAGCAACACCGCCAAAGCCTTTTTCATGTTCGAAGAATGATCTTCCACTGGAACATCTTCCCGGTGAATTTCGTGAACTTCTACTTCTTCGATTTCGTCTTCATCTTTTAACATGGTGCTTAATATAATAAATTAGGCGGTTGAAAGTTTTTTGCGGTCCCAAAGATATACGGGGTGTAATCTAACCCTTGATTTTATGTCAAATCTGACATATATTTGAGATGATAAGGATTAGTGTATGGAAAAGGCGAAAAAAAATTGCAGAAGAAAGGCTGGAAAGTCGGCGATGTGGATGAATTTATTGGCCTGAGTCCGGCTGAAATGGCAATTGTTGAAATGAAAGTAGCTTTGGCAAAGGCTTTGGTTGCCAAACGAAAGGCTTGTGGTGAAACACAGGTCTCCGCAGCAATCTTGGCAAAGACAAGTCAGTCGCGATATGCTAAGGTGGAACATGCTGATTCTAGTGTTTCTCTAGAACTGATGATAAAGATGTTCTTTGCTTTGGGCGCGAATAAGAAAGAATTGATGAAAGTGCTTTCGGATTGCAAGGCCGCCTTGCTTCTGCCTGCTAAAACCTCTTAAATTTGTCGGGGATTTTGTATCCGTAAGATTCAAGTTTTTGAACGTATAAAGGATCTTTTAAACGTTCTTCGGATTCGTGCATGTATTTTTTGTTGCTGGTATTTTGAAACCCGAACTTGATACGTATGGACATGAAGAAGCAGGGTAATGATGCAATGCCTTCAATGATTGAACCTACAATAGCTTTGTCGTAGTAATAGGTGCCTGGTGTTAAGGAGTGAAAATAAACCATTGCGGCGTGAATTAGGGAGCCTGCTAAGAGTATTAATCCTATGAAAAAATATAAGGAAGCTTTGCTGGATCTAGGAGCAATTCCTTCGATTGCGACTTCGCGAAATTGATCGTCTAAATATTCGGTTTGGCATTTTTGACATTTTACAATTGGGCTACCGTATCTCCAAACATTGTTGCAAGGAAATTCGTTTAGGTGATTGCAATTTGGACAAGAACTTTCAATGAAATGCATATAGGTGTTAATATTTTTTATGATATTATTTTAGACATTATATAATTTTTCCAATTTTTCGCAAATTTCTTTTTGTGCTTGTTCTGAAAGAATGCGCTTGTCAGTGAGGTTACCTAGTTCGTCGGCTAGGTGCTGAATTCGCCAAATAGGAACACTTGGATTTGTTTCATAGCAAGTTGTATCAGCATTGGCCAAAACCACGATTGGATTAACCCATTTTTTGTCCTTGTTTCAATTGAAAACGGCTTCAAGAAAGTCTGCAAGTTGTGCGGCGTTTCTTTTTACTTGATTAGTTGGGCTGTCTTTGATTTTTTTCTTTTTCTTTCCGCAAAAATACCAATCATCAGTTATATTTTCGTATTTACCATTGTATGTTTTGACTTCAAAGATGAATACTCCTTGTGGTCCAACAAGTACTATATCCATGTCTTCTTTTTTATTTGGAAGTACGAGATTTCGAAAAGCGTGGTATGAACCATCTAAACATTCTCGCATTACGTCAATAACCTTGTCTTCACCATCTCTACCTTGTTTGTGATTCTTTATTTGAAAGTCATAGTCGTCAATTTTCTTTTCGGCAGTATGTTTTACAACGAGGTTTGCCATAAACATGAAAAAAGACAGTATAATGACGATAGAAACAAAACCTATGATTTTTGTCTTTACAATAAAATCAATTAGAGTCGGAATAGCTCCTGTTACGCCCATATAAATGATGTCAAGTATGAACAGTATGGTGCATGTCGTTAGAATAGTTCCCCAGAAAGCGCCCTTTTTAAAAGAAAGAGCTTCTATTTGTTTTTCCATAAAACTTCGGTTTGCGGTCACTTTAAGAGTGCCTTTTGGCTCATTCATTTTTTCACTTTCCATTCCCAGTTGAGAACGGAGTATAATGTGCGCTGCTGTGCGAACTTGTTCATCCCAAGCTTTTTCAATAGCGTAAGCTAGATCGCGCTTGGTTATATCGCGATTGTCGATTAGTTCGCCCATGGTACAACCGGTTCTTCCTGTGTGTATGCTGAAAGGCCAGATGACAGCGTTTGCTTCATATATGTTTCTGGGAAGTTTTCCTTTTTCAATGAGTTTTTTTGTTGAAACCTGTTTTTGCTTTAGCAGAACTATGCATGCATCTCGAATTGCGGAATCGTAGGCTTTTTTTGCACCCCATTCAAGTCGACTTTGTGTTAGAAAACCGTTGTCAAATAATACTCCCATCGGCTTATAATTGGTTTTTAGCCAATAAGTATTTCGAGCTCTTTCTAAAGTCATAAAAGGATTAGCTTCGGCCATGTTGTTCCTCAGTGCTAGTAGATTGCCTGTACTTTGAATATAACTTAAAAATTATTAAAGAGGTCTGCGCGTGTACGATTTTGGCGGGTAAGGGAGATCCCGGCTCTAGGCCGGGAAGACATTTACTAAGCCGGGGCGTTACCCCGGATCAGATCCGGGGCAGGCTCCTGCCGGCGTGTGAGGGCCCGTTAGAAGGGGTAGCGGAAGACCCGATAAGGGCGGGGCTGAAGCGAGGGGAAGGCTTTCCCCTTTTTATAAAAATTGCTATTCCAATTTGGAATAATAAAATGTTTACATTCGCTGGTCTAGCGAATGAGCGTGTTTGTATCTTGGAGGTGGGGCGGTTGGTTGCCCCGATAACACGGAGGTCCATCATGAAAAGCGTAAAAGTAATGTTGTTTGTAATGCTAGCCGTTCTGGTATCGACCTCTTTCGCTGCCAGGAAGGTTAAGTCAAAGTTGGGAGACATCGATGTCACATCTCAAAAAGGTGGTGGCGCGGTTGTCTGCACCGCTCACTTCGAAGACGAACTGACGATTCTCAAGGATGCCGATACGGAGGTTCTTGTGAAAGGAAGTTGCGGTCAGGGGTGGGTCGCGAAATCAAAAATCGAATATGTGGCGCAAGGCCCTGGTGATAAAACGATCACCATCGACGAATACAATATCCAGAATTGGATTGACAATCTGTCGGTATTCGATGTTCATGTGGATGATATCGAGGACTTCGAAGGGGTTACGATTGACCGTGACTTCAGAGAATACTTGACTTACACGATTGATCGCGAACAGACTGAAATGCATAATGGTGAAAATTAATCGTTAAACATGGAGGTGTTAAATCCGTAGAATAATCCCTGCGCAAGCGGGGATTTTCTATATTATGGGTATGAGTTTGATTAATACCATAGTCGTTGCTGGTGGTACGCACGGTAACGAACGGACGGGGGTTCGCCTTGTTCAGAAATGGATGGAACACCCAGAGTGTTATAATTCGCTCTGTAGCGCCAAGGTGGATTTGGTGCTTGCTAACCCCGAAGCGGTGCGTTTGAATCGCCGCTATCGCGATCATGATTTGAATCGCGCCTTTTCGCAGACTTGTTTGGATGTGTCGGTTGATTCGCGGCTGTATGAATTCCGCCGTGCTAAAGAACTGAATGCTTTGTACGGCCCGAAGGGTGCTGCTACCAAGACGGATTTGATTCTGGATGTGCACAACACGGGTTCGAATATGGGCTATTGCCTGATTCTGTCGACGCGAGATCCGTTTACGATGCGCGCCTCGGCGGTGTTGACTCAGGAATTCAAGGATGCGTGGATTTATTATCAGCCGGAAGAACGCTCTGCTTCGCCGTATTTTGGAACGGTGGCGAAGGCGGATGTGTGTATCGAGATCGGCCCGCAACAGCATGGAACGCTGGATGCTGCGATTTTCGAGGAATCGGAACGCCTGGTGAAACGCTACCTGGAATTGGCCGAGGAATGGAACCGCGGCGAATTGCAGAAACGCCCGCCAATCAAGGTGGAAGTGTATACGCAGTTCAAGGATTTGGGTTACCCCAAGCCGCAGGGCGGTGGCCCGATTCAGGCGATGATTCATCCGGAATTGATGGGTCGCGACTATCGCGAACTCAAGGATGGCGACAAGTTGTTCCGCACATTCGACGGCGAAGATATTTTGTACCATGGCGAAAGCCCGGTGTATCCGATTTTCATTAGCGAGCCTGCGTACTACGAAAAGGATATCGCGATGAGCCTCACGGTAAAAAGCATCGAGGAATGGTAGCTTTAGACGAGAGAACGCCGCTGCGCGGCTACAGACGAGAGACGAAAGAAAATGAGTGAAGAAAATGAAGAATTGAAGGAAATCTCGGGTGAAGAACGCCTGAAGAATTTCATGGACTTGGTGCAGAACCAGAAAAACGAACCGTGGGATTCCCGCCTTTCGGATATTCTGGATGCATTCGAAGATTTCTTGACGCTTCGTCCGGAACCGCCGCAGGAATGGCAGGAAACTTATGCCAAGAGCGGAAAGGAATTTGACTACTACCAGGTGGTGCTGCCGCAGGATTTCCAGGATCCGTACGAAGACGACTTGGGCAATATCCGCAGACTCCGCAACGAGTTCGAACGTACGCCTTCGACGATGGCGCTGGAACACGAATTGGTGAGCCGTAACTACTTCATTTTTGAAAACGGCCACGCTGAAGCGATTCCGGCTCCGCGCCCGATGCTGATGCTTGAAAGCAAGGACCGCGAAGACGACGAAGAAGAACAGGAAGGCGACATTACGTGGGATTGCTGCATTTCGATTTTCCCGGATGGCAGCTACATTGCCTACAATCTGAATCACGATGACGAAGAAGAACTCGGCGAAGACTTTAAGGCCGAATTCGACAAGCATATCGATGTGCTTTCGAAGTTGCAGTTGGTGATTCCGGTGGAAGGCCGCGACTACGGGATTCTGAATAGCCGCTGCTAGGCTACGTTTGAGTCGATGACCCAATTCGAAACAGAAATCTACCTGCGGTATAAACAAATCATTGAATCGCAGGGTATGGGAACGAGTGTGTGCGCAGGGAGCGAGTCGCCTGCGCCGCGTTACACGCACATGGAAGATTTGCTGGACCGTTACGATGCGTTTTGCTTTGACGGTTACGGTACGCTTTATAACCGCGGGAGCTTTGTTTACGAGGGGGCGCTGGATTGGTATACAATGCTGCGCGCCGCGGGAAAGCAGATGCGCCTGATTACGAACGCTGCTTCTGATGTGGATTCGGTTCTTGCTGCTGATGCTGCTAAGCGAGGCTTCGCGTTTAGCGAGGCCGAGACGATTTCTTCGGGGAGTTTGCTGAAGGAACTTTGCGTTGAATTGCGCAGTCGCCGGATCGGGGCTTCTTTTGGTGTGCGTCGAGATTTACGCGAGGTCTATTACATCGGGCGCGAAACGGGCAAGCATGTGCTTGAAAGCTGCGGCATTAAGGCGGTGGCGCCGGCTGCAGAACCTGTAGAACCGATTGTGGCGATTTCATCGGCGAAGGAAACGCCTGAAACTTATGAGCAGGCTGTCAAGATTTTGAAGCGCCCGGGCGCGATGCTTCTGGTGCTGAATTCCGATGCGTGGGCGCCGAAGATTCCGGGGGACGATGGTGTGACGGTTCGCGAGCCTGTTTCGGGCGCGCTTTCTGAGAGGCTGCGCCGCGATTCCATGTGCGAGGCGAATGGTGGCGCTGGCTGCGAGACTTTTTATTTGGGCAAGCCATTCCCGGCGATTTGGGAAAAGGTCAAGCGTAGCTTGCCCGAAGGCTCTCGCGTGCTGATGGTGGGTGATACCTTAGGCACGGATGTGCTTGGCGCGAAAGTCGCTGGCTTTGATTCGGCGCTTGTTGTTGGCCGCAATGTGCCGGCTGATGAACTTGAGACGGATCAGAACGTTTTAGGGATTAAACCGAATTGGTATTTATAAGGGAATTTTGTTTCCCTTAATACACTGATGCTTGATAAAAACTATATTAGAATGATTATAAACAGGAGAAAAAAAATGAAATTTTTATTTGTTATGCTAATACTTGTAATTGGTTGTTTTTGGACTGCTTGTACAGATGATGGAGTTAGCTCCGAAGCGTTATATAGCATAGAAGTAGGACAGAGTGCCTGTTCTAAAGATTCTATTGCGCTTGCTAATATGGCTGCAAAAATGTATCAAGAAGGAACTTGTGATTTTGCGACAGTATATTCTAAAATGACTTCTTCATGTGGTGCTAAAGCTCTTGAAGTACATAGAAATGTAAGTTTCGCTCAATTAGATTCACTTCTTTTCGTATCTATGGCGACTATGGAATTACAGAGTGTCATAAAAAATGTGATTGACAAATGTGATGAATTCTATTTATATGCTGGTGGACTGTATATGTTTGTTGAACGTCAGGATGATGGTAGGGGCTATAAGTAGTTGAAAAAGGGTTTGACGGCTTCGCCAGTCCCCGCTTGCGCGGCTGGCTTGCCGCCCTACGGGCTTACCGCTTGTGCGGTAAGTCCTAAATTCTTTTCACGGGCTTGCGCCCACAAAAGAATTTAGTCGAACCCTCTTCTCGGATTCAAAACCTTGCCTGACCTTAAAAAAGAAAAACCATCCGTTGGATGGTTTTCTCTTTTTTAGAGCGGGAAAAGGGTTTCGAACCCTCGACATCGACCTTGGGAAGGTCGCGCTCTACCAACTGAGCTACTCCCGCGAGTGTTGCTAATTTAGAAAAAATGCGGTGTTTGTAAAGGGGTCGGGCTCTTTGGGTGTGTTTATAGGCTTGATTTTTCTATCATTAGGGCATGCTTAAGTTTAAATTGATGATTGCGTGTGCAGCAGTTGCTCTTGTCTCGGTGGGGTATGCCGAAGAAAAGTCCATGTGGACTAAATTTGTAGAATTCTTTAGTCCGTCGTCGTCTGTAGAAGGCGATGGACCGCTGTATGATCAAGTCCGCGAACTGGACCGCAAAATCAATCGTGTAGAAGGCAAGTATGCCCGCGAGCGCCGTCCGATGAACAAGGATCGCTACAAGAAAGAGCTTATCCAATTGCGTGAAGAACGTGAAACCTTAATGAAACAAATCGAGGCGGAAGAAAAGAACAAGGGGAAATCTTCGGCAGTTGCAAAGTCAAGTTCTTCTGAGAAGGCTGCAAGTTCGTCTTCGCAGGCGGTTTCTTCTGCGGCACAATCTTCTTCAAGTGTAGAAGTTGCGGCTGTCTGCAAACCGGATACGGTGTATGTCCGCGATACGGTGGTGGTGCATGACACACTTTATGTGATGCTTGCACCGAAACCGGAACCTGCTCCGGCGGATTCTAGTAAAAAGTAAGCGGCTTTAAAAGCTGATGCTGACCTTCGTCAGCGTGACTATTGGCGGTTTAAAGCTGATGCTGACCTTCGTCAGCATGACTTTTGGTGGCGGAAGTTCTCGATGAGGCAGCAGCTGATGCTGACGTCGGTTTCGTATTCGGGGATGTCTTCGCGCTTGACCCACATGGCTTCGGAAAGTTCTTCTTTTTGCATGCGGATGGTGTCATCGCCATCGAGTTCGGCGGTAAAGCCCGCGATGAGTGAATCGCTGAACGGCCATGGTTGCGAACTGAAATAGCGGATGTTTTTCACGCGGAGTCCCGCTTCTTCCATGACTTCGCGGTGTACGGCCTGTTCAAGGCTTTCTCCGATTTCGACGAATCCAGATATCAAGAAGAGTCTCGGGTTCGGATTGTCGATGTTGTGAGCCATCAGGAGCTTGTCGCCGTTACTTACGGCTACAATGACCACCGGAGAAATTCGAGGGTAAACGACATTGCCGCACTTGGGGCAGATGATGGAACGTTCGTGGTCGCCGCGAATGGTCACGTTCCCGCAGCGTCCGCAGAATTTGTTCAGCGATTCCCAGTGGGCGATGTGGGCGGCGGTGGCGCCTCCCATGCGTTCTACCGGATTCATGCCGCGGAAGGTGCGGTTGCCCATGAATTCGTAACCTTCGGGAACGGTTGTTTCTTCGTTTTTGGAGGAATCGTCCAGGAAAAAGGCTGTGTCGTCAATGCAGAAAAGGTAATGCCCTTCGAAGTCGTCGAGCGTCTTCCCTTGAAGTTCAAGCAGTTCTCCGATGTGCGGAATTGCGTAGCCGCTGTTGGTCTTTTTGAGGAGCGTCTTGGCACCGTCGTAGCAAATCAGGAAGTCCGAAGTCTTCGGATCGCGGGGCTTGAAATCGTTGTTGAGTTTGTGGGGCGCAATCTCGTGAATCATGGGAGCATGCTCGGTAGAAGGTTTGGCTCAAAAATAGTAAAAAAGCCAATTTGGAGCAATTTTGAATTTTTATTTCTTTAAAAATTTGCTCAAATGAGCAATTTTTGTCAGAGAAAATTACTATATTTGGGCGGCTATGGATTATGGTGTTTATGGAAGTACCTGGTGGAGCAAAAAGTGGCTGGACCACTTGCTTGCTGGTGCATCCGGACGGGACATTGATTACGCCTTTAAATATGTGACGCGGGGACAGGTGCAGCCGTTTACGGTGGCCGATAACCGCATTATGGCGTCGGTCAAGGGTCCTAACGGTGGACTCCATAATGTCTACCTGGTTTTCCCGAAGTTCGACAAGGAACGCTCCGATGTCTTTGTGGGACTTTTAAAGCAGCAGCCCGTGGAACTTGCTGCCCTTGCCAATGGAGCCATAAACCCCTCCATTGAATTGATTGTCGGAAAGAGCGGGCTTGAACTTTTTGAATCCCCAGACCGCGTGAACATGAACTGCGACTGCAAGGATCCGCTGCCGTGCCGTTACGTGATTTCGGTGTTCTTGAAACTGGCTGAGATGATGTCTGCCGATCCGTTTGTGCTTTTCAAGATTCACGGACTGGATATCGCTTACCTTAAGGATTATAAGCCGGAGCCTATTGAATCGGATGTGCCCAGTGAACCGACGTTGGTGCGGATTTTGCCGGTGAACAACCGGGTGGCCTCGCCGCGTATCCCGATGTTCAAGTTTGGGGAATGGCGGGACTATTCCCATATCTTGCCGGCAATGCTCGCAAATTTTCCGGAGTTTTGTCCGGCGGGGAACTTCAAGAAAAGCTTTGTAGACGAACTGGAACGCTGTCGTGCTTTTTATAACCACTTTGAAAAGTTTGAACAGTTTGCCCAGGATTTCGGCATTTATCACGCCCACACCTTTTTGATGGAAAAGGAACGCCTGCAGATCGTGCATGGGCGCGGGTGGCAGTGGACTTTTAACCAGCTCGAAGATGAACGCGAAGTGGCGACAGGCCTTTCAGTCGAAAACGTGATGGGGGCGCTTTGCCGCCTGAATCAGGATTGCGTGTGGCATAACCACGTGACAGTGCGCTTTGTGCATCAGCTTTTGCAGGTGGCGTATTACCTGGTGCGTTGCGGTGCGATTTATCCGCAGGTGTTCTGGCTGAATAACGTGACGGCGCAGATGCGCTGGTTGCCTGCGGAGATGCTGCCCGATGTGTTGGCGGTGGTGTCGGAACTGGAAAAGTCCGTTCCCGATGATTTTGCCTTTACGATGCGGGACCAAGTTCGCGAAGACTTGGACAGCGCTGCCGAACACATATTGTCTGTGTTTATCGGCAAGTTGTTGCGTTTTGCCCGCACGGCTCAAAGCTATAAGAAGGGCCCCCACGAAAACCTGCTCGGATTTTTCTTTGATTGCAAATCGGGGCGCCTCGCAGCTAACGGCCTTAAGATTCCCTCTAAAATCCAAGCATGGTTCTCGGTCTACAATTCGCTGGAATTCAACCATAAGATTATTTTCCATTGCTCGGAGTTGGGCAAGGAAATAGCGCTGAATGTTCTGGTGGAATCTTCGGCGGGGCGCGAAACGCTGGCGATGCTTTTTGAAAACAGCGACCCGAGACTTTTGTCGCTGATGAATGTGCTCAATTGCGTCGCGGAAACCTTTAAGCCACTGAAGGCGTATCTGGAACGCCGCGCCGTGGAGCCGTTGGTGATGCATGGCGCGGAACTCAAGGAATTCGTGACCTATTCGGTCAAAAAATTCGAAGTGTTCGGTATCGTGACGGAGATGCCTCGCTCCTTAAGGGAAATGGCGCGGCCCAAGACGCAGATGAAGCTGAAGGGTAGCCTCGGTATCGGCGCGTTTACGGCGGGAGACCTGCTGGATTTTGACTGGGAAGTGGCTCTCGGTGACGAGAATGTTTCTGCTGAAGAATTCTTGCGGCTTGCGAAGGATGCGGGCGGTCTCTTGAAGTATAAGGACCGCTACATCGAATACACATCGGATGACCTGGCGCTTTTGCAGCAGCGCTTGGATGAACATGAAAAGAAGAATGCGCCGGGAGCTGTTGCTGCGGATTCTGCGGAGTATGCTGAAGGCGACTCGGAAACTGGCGAAGGCGATTCTGAAGCCGAAAACTTTATTCCTTCGACGGCGAAACTGATTCAGGCATGCCTCACGGGAAAATGCGATGACATTCCCGTGAATATGACCGACGGCTTGAAGCAACAGTTTGATTCTTGGCGCGGCGAAACCGAAATCGCCTTGCCGCAGAACTTGAATGCGACACTCCGCCCTTATCAGGAACGCGGCTATTCCTGGATGTACAAGAATCTGGAAATGGGCTTTGGCTGCATTCTGGCCGATGATATGGGCCTCGGTAAAACGCTTCAGGTAATCGCCTTCTTGCTGAAGATGAAGCAGGACGGCCGACTGAATGAGGGGCGCGCACTCGTCGTGGTGCCGGCTGGCCTTTTGTGCAACTGGCAGATGGAAGTCAAGAAGTTTGCTCCGGAACTGACCGTGTTTACTTATCATGGGGCTTCGAGAAAATTGGACAAGTTTAATGCGGACTTGTTGATTACGACTTATTCGACTTGCCGATTGGATTTCAAGAAACTGGAAAAGCTGAATTGGCAGGTAGTGGTCATTGACGAAGCCCAGAACATCAAGAATGCCGATAGTGAGCAGAGCCGAAAGATTCGCGCCTTCAGGGCGCCCATGAAGATTGCCATGAGTGGCACTCCGGTGGAAAACCGCCTCATGGAATTCTGGACGATTATGGATTTCTGCAACCGCGGCTTTTTACCCTCGGCAAATGAATTCCGCGACAAGTACGAAACGCCGATTCAGAAAAATGCGAACCAGGCTGTTGCAGACCGCTTCAAGAAAATTACCGGTCCCTTCATGTTACGTCGCATGAAGACGGACAAGAGTATTATCAGCGACTTGCCCGATAAAATTCAGCAGAATGAATATGCGGCCCTCACGCGCTCCCAGGCTGCTTTGTACAAGCGTACGCTCGACGAGTTCATGAAAGAATTACAGATGCTTGAAGAGGGCGCTTCTATCGACATTAGCGAAGATATGCTGGCTGAAGTTGCCAATACTTCTGGTGCATCGAATGCGGCTGGCGATTCCCATAGCCTCTTCAAGCGTAAGGGCTTGATTCTCCAGATGATCCTGGCGCTGAAGCAAATCTGCAACCACCCGCGCACTTATTTGAAGGCGGGGGAGGCGAAGGTCGAAGATTCCGGGAAACTTTCCATGCTTCTGGATTTGTTGCGCTCGATTCAGGATCAGGGTGAAAAGGCGATTATCTTTACCCAGTTCCGCGAAATGGGCGAACTCTTGAAGGAAACTCTGGATCGCGAACTTGGCATTACGGCAGATTTCTATCACGGCGGTTGCACGCAAAATCAGCGCAATGAAATGGTGCGCAAGTTCCAAGATGATCCGGAAGTCAAAGTGCTGATTCTTTCGCTGAAAGCGGCGGGTACGGGCCTTAACTTGACAGCTGCTTCTCAGGTGATTCATTACGACCTTTGGTGGAACCCGGCGATTGAGGCGCAGGCCACTGACCGTGCCTTCCGTATCGGGCAGACGAAGAATGTGCAGGTGCACCGCTTTATTACCAAGGGAACCTTCGAAGAAAAAATCGATGCCCTGCTGGAAGCCAAGAAGGCTGTGGCTCAGATGACTGTGAATGCCGGCGAAACCTGGCTCGCCGATATGGACGATAAACAACTCGGCGAAATCTTCGCGCTTGATTCAGCTTCTGCGTTGTAAAAGCGCCCTAACAGGGCGCGAACGGTAAAATGCGAGCCGAAAGCGACTTGTCCTAACAAGTCGTGTTGGCGAGAGTGAGCGCTTCGGGTACGTACTGAGTTAATTGGGCGCGAACGGTAAAAAAAGACTCGGTCACTGACCGAGTCTTTCTGCTTTGTCAAGCATCCCGGCTAGACACTCCAACCTGCCGGGAATCCACACCAGATTCGTTTTACTTCAGAATCACCTTCTGCATGTAGCGCTGGCTGCCCTGCTTGATCATGAGCATGGCCGGGCCGCGGTAGTTGCTAGAAAGTTCAACTGTATTCATTCCCTTGTTGGCGGTAAAGTTCTGCTGGGCAATCACCTGACCGAGGCTGTTCATGAGCGTGGCCTTTGCCGGAGCAGTCTGGGCTGCTACAAAGTTTGCGCTCACCATGCCGGGCTGCACATTCACGAGCATCTTGCTTGCTGCAGCAATGGTCGCGGGCTTGATGGCAGCCGAGCCGCCGAGGGCGACAACCTTGCCGCTTGCGGTGCCTTCGAGCTGCGGTTTCTTGTCAAAGTCGTCGATGATTTCGGTGGAACCGTCGGCCTTGATACCCTTGATGTAGTCAAAGGTAATGGTGCCGGTGACCTGCGTGCCATAGAGGTTCAGACCGATGGCGTTTGCAGAGTTGAGACCGGTCGGTTCTTTGCGGAAGTCTTCCCACTTAACTTGGATTGTCTGGAATGCGCTGGCATCGAGGTCCTTGTCGGCCTGTTCAAGAACAGAGGCGTCGAACCATGCCCAGCTATCGCCCGTCATCATGAAGAGGTCCATGGAGGTCCAGCCGTATTCACCGCAACCATCGCTTGCGCCAGAGCAGGGACCTGCCGTGGCAACTTCGCCCTTCAAGCGAACTTCAATACCCACATACTTGGAAAGATCTTTCTTGGAACCCTGAAGGTTGATGCGCAATGTACCCACTTCGCTAGAGTCAGAAGTTACAGTTTGGTAAGTCACCTGGACGCCCTTGCCAGCTGCGGTTTCGGGAATGTCCGGGTTCTGGTTGACGAGGGAATCAATGCTGTTGCCCGGGAGAGATGCCTGGCCGTAAGCTTCACGCATGGCGTTCAAGGTTTCGACGTCGGTAATGTCGCCGACGTTGCCACCGAACTTGTTTACCTGGCGGCGGATGATGGTGAAGTTGCCATCGCCTTCGTCACCGGTATCCCATACGCAAGGAACGAGACCGTTCTTCTTGGCTGCTGCAACCGTATAGCCGTACCAAGCGGCGCGTGCCTTCAGGTGAACCTTCAGGTTATCACCGGTGAGGACTCCGAGGCGTTTTACAGCGCCCATTTCGCCGATCACGACAGGAATGCCCTTGTCGTAGAAACGGCTCTTGAGGCCACTGAACAGCTGGTCGATAGATTTCTTGGATCCGAGTGCGGAGCCGGAGCAAGTGTGTGCTGCGTCAGTACCCGGAGTTTGGTCTTCCCAGTAGTAGAACATTTTGCCCCAGTCTTCGTCACCGCTGGTCATCAAGGAGAACTGATACGGGTAGAAGTGGACTTCAGCCATGGTGTAACCTTCGCCTGCCGGGTCAGTCGGGTACATGGACGCGAGCAACGGAGATTTGTCAATTTCGGTACGCGGAGACTGCACGACCACGATACGGGTGGCGTTGTTTCCGCCGGTAGAACGCACTGCCTTAAGGCATGCTTCGTGATAGCTCTTGAGAACCTGCATGCGGGCTTCGTCGAATGCCCACTGACCATTGTCGGAACCGCCGTTCCACGGGTCGTTCACGCCCGGTTCGTTGGCAGAGGCGAAAATCAAGTGTTCGTTGTATTCGGCGAACTTGGTAGCGATCTGCTTCCAGTAGCTTTCCTGCTTGGCGGCGATATCGGCTGCAGAAACAGTCACTTCGCCGGTCTTGTCGAAGCCCTTGCCGTCAAAAACGTGGTCTTCGAGCCAACCTTCGTCCCAGTGGCTGTTCAAAATGGCGTACATGTCGTTGCCAATCACGAGGTCGACAACAGTCTTTACGGAGTCGAGCCAGCCTGCGTTAATGGTGCCGTTAGAGGCGTGGCTGTCCCATGCGCAAGGGATACGCACGGTGTTGAAACCGGCGTCCTTGATGGCCTTCACGTAGGCGGCATCCGGGAAGGGGTTGCCCCAAAGTGTCGGGTTCTTGGGCACTTCCATCGTGTTACCGATGTTGTAGCCGAGACCCATGTCGGGGTAAATTTCGGTTGCCTTGGGGAGGGCAAATGCTGCAGAGCTTGCAAACAGCGTCATGCCGCAGGCGATTCCGAAGAGTCCGTAAAGTTTCATTTTATGCTCCTTTTGGGTTTGCACCCGTTATTTAAGCCTTGGATAACCAAACATTTTAGTCTTTGTATTGAAATTAAATTCTGCGGATAATGATGTAAATAAAATAGTGTCGGCGTTGAAAAATTGCGGTGCTGAATTCTCAACAAAAGTAAACCGAAATTTACATTTAAAAATAAAAATTGCCGATTTTACGAGAAAATCGGCAATTATGGTTTATGAGGAAGTTTCAACAAGGTGTAGAGTTTTTTACCTCACACCAACAACAAGCGTCTTGTTGGCACTCTTGGCGAGGTACACGCCTTTGTGGAGGCCGGCTAGCGAAAGTTCCAAGCGTCCGCTCTTCTTTTGGGTGGAGCGAATCAGGTTGCCGGTGGCATCGAACAGGCGAATCGGCTTGTTAGAATAGAGCATATTGCCGTTGCGAGTAAATTGAACCGTCGTGTTTAAGCCTGCAATGAGTGTTGTCGTGGGTTCGCTGGAACTGGAGGCGACTTCACTAGAGCTAGATGCCGGTTCGTTGTTACCGCCGTTAATAAAGTCTTCTACATGGGTAACACCGGTGTTGTTATAGTTGCCGAGGTTGTACACGCTGCGCATGGCGTTGATAACGTCCGTTTCGAGAACCTTGCCCACCGGTGAAGATTGGCGGCGAATGTAAGCCATGTTGTCATAGCCGGAATCGCTTTCGTTGCCCATGTCCCAGAGAATCGGGGTAAGGCCGTATTGCTTGGCGGCAGAAACAACGTCTTTATGCCACTGTACGCGGCCCTGCTTGTGAAGGTTCAGGTCGGAACCGTTCAATTCCGGGCTGCGAACGTTGGCGCCGAATTCGCCTACGATTACCGGATAACCTTTATCCACGTAGTTCGTCTTCATCTTGGCAAACTGTTCCTGCGGGTGGACGATGCTTCCGAGCTTGGAATCCACAGAGCCTGCCCAGGCGTTGTAACCGGCGTTGCGCTTGGGTTCGCTAGCCTTGGTGTAGTCACCGTAGTAGTACTGCGGCAGAATGGGTTCGCTTGCACCCCAGTCCTGTTGGCTCGTCATAAGCGTGTACTGGTACGGATCGTAGTAATGCACTTCGAACATCAAGCGGCCTTCGACCTTGTCCTTCGGGAAGGTGCTTATCGGAGCGTTTGCGACAGATTTGTCGATGTCGGTGTTCAAGCCTTGAATAATCAAGGTGCGGGTTTCGTTGTTGCCACCGGTGGAACGCACTGCGTCGATAAAGGTTTGGTAGTAGTGCATGAGAGTGGACACATGCTGCGATGTCCACGTATTCACATTCGGGCCGGGTTCGTTGGCGCCTGCAAACATCAAGCGCTCGTTGTAGTCCTTGAACTTGTTCGCAATCTGCGTCCAGTAAGTCTTCATCTTGTTGTCAATCGTCTGGTTGACGCTTGTACCGATGTTGCTCTGGAACCAGCCGCCTTCACCTTCGTGGTGGATGTTCAAAATCGTGTAGAGGCCTGCGCGCATGGCGTAGTCGACCACCGTTTTCACGGAGTCAAGCCAAGTTTCGGTGACCTTGCCGCCACTGGTGTGGCTGTCCCAGGCGCAGGGGATTCGGACCGTGTTGAAACCAGCAGCCTTTACGGAGTCGAGCAACGCCTGAGTCGGGTAGGGGTTGCCCCATAAAGTCGGGTTATTCGGCACTTCCATTGAGTTTCCGATATTGAAACCCATGCCCATTTTGGCTTGGACTTCTTTGGCGGTGGGAAGTGTCGCTGCGGTCGCAGAAAGGGTTCCTGCGAGGGCAAAGAGGGCGGTTTTGGCAAGAATACGCTTCATTTTCGGTCCTTTTTCAAGATTCGCTCTTAATCTATACCGAAAAAATTGAAACATATCCTATAATGTGGGACACCGTTCAAAAACTATTGAACAGCTTACAACGTACGAAAAGATTTAGTTACTATGTAAATCTTTTTAAAGAGTTAATGAGCTTCGAGCCAGTTTTCGCCGAAGCCCACGCTTGCGACAAGCGGGACCTTGAGCTGCATGGCGCCTTCCATTTCGGCTTTGACCATTTGTGACATGGGTTCCACCTGGTCGCGGGGGCATTCGAATACGAGTTCGTCGTGCACCTGCAGCATCATTTTGAGCGGCAAGTTTTCTTCGTTGATTCGTTTTTGAATGCGGATCATCGCAATCTTGATGAGGTCGGCGGCGGAGCCTTGGACGGGAGTATTCACGGCCATGCGCTCGGCCATTTGTGATTCCATACGGTCGGAGCTATCAATGCCTGCGATGTAACGGCGGCGGCCTGAAAGCGTTTCCACGTAACCGTCGCGGTGGGCGGCCGCCTTGATGTCTTCGATGTATTGCTGCACGCCCTGGTACATGTCGAAGTAGCCGGTAATAAAATCCTTTGCCTGCGACATCGGAATTTTCAGGTCGCGGCTTAAGCGGAAGGCGGTCATGCCGTAGAGCACGCCGAAATTCACCACCTTGGCGTCGCGGCGCATGTCGCTGTTGACTTCGTCGAGTTTGACTCCGTAAATCGCGGCGGCGGTGCGGGCGTGAATGTCGATGCCTTCCTTGTAGCTTTCGATAAGCGCTTCGTCGCCACTCAAGTGGGCGAGCATACGCAATTCAATCTGCGAGTAGTCTACGGCGAGAATTACGTTGTCCTTGCTCTGCGGCACGAACGAGGCGCGAATCTTTTTGCCGAGGTCGCTGCGTACGGGAATGTTCTGCAGGTTCGGATCGCGGCTAGAGAGGCGGCCTGTTGCCGTACCCCATTGGATAAAGCTTGTGTGGATGCGCTTGGTATCCGGATTCACCAGCGTCGGAAGCACCGTGATGTAGGTGCTCTGCATTTTCTTGAGTTCGCGGTATTCGATGACGGCGAAAACAATCGGGTGCGGCGCCTTGAAACTGAGTTCTTCGAGAACCACAGCATCGGTACTGCGTTTCTTGATTTCGGGGAGTCCAAGCGTATCAAAAAGGACTTCGCCGAGTTGCTTGGGCGAACCGATGTTGAATTCGAAACCGGCCATGTCGCAGATTTCTTTTTCCAAGTTTTCGATGCGGCGCTGCAGTTCCTGTTCCAACGTCTTGAGGGCCGGAACATCAATTGCCACGCCCACAGATTCCATCTGGAAAAGAACCTTCAAGAGCGGCATTTCTTGCTCGAAGAAATACTTCACGTAATCGAGTTTTTCAAGTTCCTTCTTGAGCGGTTCCCACAGGCGAAGCGTGTAGACTGCATCTTCGGCGCCGTATTCCGTCGCGTCCTTGATGTTTACGCGGTTGAAGGTAATCTGGTTCTTGCCGCGGCCAATCAAATTCTCAATCGGAATCATTTCGTGCTGCAGGCGTTGCATCACCTGGTTGTCGAGGCCAAGGCCCGATTGCCCCGGCGAAAGCATCCAGGCCGCAATCAGCGTGTCGATGAGGTTTGCGTTATCGATAGCGCTCTGCGGAATCTTGAAGGTGCGTGCGAGCACATGCAAGTCAAATTTCGCGTTATGGAAAACGAGTTCGCGCGGCAATTGAATAAATTCACTGAACCATGCTTTGACCTTGTTCAAGTCGTAATTGCCCTTGGGTCCTGTCGGCAGCGGGAATCCGATTTCGTCGGAATGTCCCAGCGGAATGTAGTAGCCCTTGGTGGGGTCTGCCGAAAGGCAAAGTCCCACGAGATTGCATTGCATCGGGTCGAGACCATCCGTTTCGGTGTCAATGCCCACAGCGCTTGCTGCGGCAAATTCGGCCTTCATCTGCTCGAAAATTTCATCCGTATCGACGCAGATATAAGTCGGCGGAACATCGACCGGGAAGTCGGCGCGTTCCACTTCTGCGCCCGTTGAACCATCTGCACTTCCCGTGCCATCGGTTTCGCGCACAAAGCCCGTCTTGCTGGGAATGCTTTCCAAAAGGCGGAGTAGACTGTTGATTTCGTGATCCTTGAACATCTGCGCCAAGGTGTCTACGTGCAGGCCATTGTATTCGAGGGCATCCAGGTTCCCGCTAAAGGCGCGCTTGGTCTGGAGAGTCACCAGTTCGCGGCTGAGGAAAGCCTTTTCGCGGTTGTTTTCCAGGTTGTCGTGCAAACCCTTCTTGGTCACTTTATCCAGGTTTGCGTAAAGGTTGTCCATGTCGCCGAAGTCGTTCAGCAATTGGATGGCCGTTTTCGGGCCCACTTTCGGAACACCGGGAACGTTATCGCTTGCGTCTCCCATGAGCGCCAAGTAGTCGCGGATTTTTTCGGGCGGAAGACCGTATTTTTCAAGAACCTGTTCCGGGCCAAAGTCAATGCCGTCGGCGCCTTTCGTCAAATGGAAAAGATGGATCTTGTCGGTTACGATTTGCGACATGTCCTTGTCTTTACTTAAAATCACCACGTGGTCAAAGCCTGCTTCGACCGCGGCCATGGCGGTACTTGCCATCACGTCGTCCGCTTCGTAACCCGGTTCCGACAAGAGCGGAATTCCGCTCGCTTCCAGACTTTCACCAAGGAGCGGCATCTGTGCCGCCATTTCTTCGGGCATGGGCCCGCGATTGGCCTTGTAGTCGGGGTAAAGTTCGTGCCTGAATGTCTTGGTGTGCGCCACGTCGCGTGCAATGGCGAAATGCGTCGGCTTGTGCTTCGCGAGAATGCGGAGCACTGCACCCCAGTAGCCGTGCATCATCGAAACCTCTTCGCCCTGGCTGTTTTTCAGCGGGTTCTGCGAATAGGCGTAAAACATGCGGAACGCAAGCGCGTAGGAGTCGAGCAAAAGTAGAGTCTTTTCAGGCATGCTTTGAATGTAGAAAATTTGTATATTGGATTTATGTAAAAAAGGAGTTGAATATGCAATCAAGAGTTAAAGAAGCAATCATTTTGGCAGTTGCCGTTTTGTGCTTGGGCGCATTTTTCTATCGGGCCCAAATTGATGTCAAGGACCGCGACCGCGTGGTATTTGTGCGCGGACTTGCCGAACGCGAAGTTTCGGCTGATTTTGTGATTTGGCCGATTGTGTACAAAGAGGTGGGCAACGATCTTGCCGAACTTTCTGCAACGTTACAGTCCAAGTCGCAGATACTTGAAAAGTTCCTGCTCGAAAACGGCGTGAAAAAAGAAGATATCACTTACTCGACCCCGGCGATTGTCGATGCCGATGGTGAGTTGTACAGCGGCGGCAAGCATACTTATCGTTATGTGGCGACAGTTGTAGCGACGGTGGCCACGAATAATGTGGAACTTGTCCGTAAGGTTATGGAAAAACAGGGCGAACTCTTGAAAAATGGAATTGCCTTTAGCGGTAGCGATTACCAGTACCGCACCGTCTATAGCTTTAATGGTCTCAACGAAATCAAGCCCGCCATGATTGACGAGGCGACAAAGAATGCACGCTCCGCTGCTGAAAAATTCGCGAAGGATTCCGACAGCAAGCTCGGCAAAATCAAGACCGCCACGCAGGGCGTGTTCTCCATCGAGGACCGCGATGAAAATACGCCGTATATCAAGAAAGTACGCGTCGTAACGAACGTGCAGTATTTCTTGGAAGATTAAAAAAGGGGGAAAGCCTTCCCCTCGCTTCAGCCCCGGCCCCACCCCAAAGTGTCAAGCCCGCCTCCGAGCGGGCTTCTCCTTTACACCCACCCTAGCCGGGTCTTCCGCTTCCCCTTCTAGCGGGCTTCAGACGCCAGCCCGCAACGCCTGGCTTTTTTTCATACGTTCAAAATATTGACATGCTTAGCTTGATATCATCGACCATCGTCTATCTCCTTACGTCTGTAAACTGAATGTGATCGATTTTCATTTCGTTCTCAGGATTTGGCGCTCTGTTGCCGATTCGCATGAGCATATCTTCAACGATATGCGAGTCTGGTACATAACTATAACTGGCTTCCATGCATTCGTCGAAAGCTGTTTCTAGTTGTTCCCTTGTCGCATTGGTTATCATTTCCTTTGCCCTAGCCAAGAATCCGTCTCGGATTACGTTCTCAAGCCCTTTTTGGGGAAATATTATGTCGTTGAGTCTGATTGCTTTGTCGCCGCGATTCAATTCTGCTACAATTTCAACGGTTTTATCAATGATTTTCTCTCGTACTGTTTTCAAATCGGCTGGAACAGTCTTAACAGCTTCTTCAAACTCCTTGAGATTTTTGCAAAAATCGGGATAGTCGCCATGACCGAATCCGACAGGGGTTTTCCATATCCAGTAGCCCCGCGGCTGCGAGTCAAAAACCCTTTGTTCAATATCTGTTTCTAGTAGACAGTATTTGCCGCTGGCATAATAAATCAAGCCTTCGATATCGCCGGGATCCCAAACATATTTTCTGTTTTTGCCGATTAGTTCATGTAAAAGGTCTTTTGCAAATTGCTTGTTTCTCTCTTCGCGCAATTTGCCTCTTTTAATTTGTTTGGGGGTAATCATAGACAGTTCGATTTTCCCATTTTGCTTGTCTATATGGCTCGTAACCTTCCATTTCCCGTCATCAATACTTTTTATCTTCAAATGAGCTACGATTTCGTCAATTAATTCTTCATGCGTAAACCATTTCATAGTAGCCCCCTTTGATGGAATGCATGGGTGTTGGTGATTTGATTACACTACAAATATACATTCAATTAAATGTCAAAATTTGTCTTTTTATAGATTTTTTATTATCGGTGAGCTATTTTTTAGAATGCGTCAGAATGCCGGTCTGATTCTTTCTGAACGCCTGCAAATATTGCATATATTACCAGATATGCGACTGCAAACAGAATGTCGATGTGGGTAATTCTGCCTACAAATATTTTCTCCGCAAAAATAAGTAGAGGCGGAAAACAAGGAATAATCTGTTTGACGGATATTATGCGGCTGGTTTTTGATATAGAGAAGATGCTTGCCAATAGGCAGAATACGATTGAAAAAAAATATGGAGCAAAACGGCTTGCTAAATAAAAAGCTGTATTGTCTAAATACATCCCCTGAAAACATACAAGGCCGATGGCAATGTATACAACACAGACTGTCAAGCCGAAAATAAACAACCTCTTTGCCCACTTGTCATCAACCAACAGCCGTTCGTCTCTTTTCAAAACTAAGCTGAAAAACAGTAAAATCGGCAATAAAATGGCGCAATAGGCAAATGTTCCTGCACTCGCTAGTGCAAATCCCAAAAACTGCGGACCGAATTCACTTTCGCGAGAAAACTCGTCTAGCAAAAATATGAACGGTAGCGGGCATAGGACCGCACTAACTAGCGAGGCTATCGAAATATGATGTTGCTTTATTTTCACCTTGGATAACAATATAGCATCAATAACCTATCCAAGACCCTGCGTAAGCCTTCATTATTCCAATTTCGTCCTAATTCAGGGTGTTTCCATAGCTGTTGGCGGTATATTTTACCGACTCGTTTCCCATAATCGCTAATTTGTTGAGCGCCTAGATGATTGTATAATGTTGCAATTCGCTCAATGTCATTAGGATTACCGACTAGTTTGGACAGGCGTTTGATAAATTCTGCCGCAACAAAAATGTTGTAGCCTGGATTTTTTAAGGAATCCATAGTGCCAAAGGAATCTCCCCAATAACGATGGTTGATATTCATTGGCTGAAAGGATTTTAAGCCTGGATAAATAAGTTTGCTGACACCTTCAATTTCATCACCACGCATAACAGCATCGGTGTAAAATTTATTTAAGCAATGTTCGTAATAACCATGAGTCGTTTCCATATACATGATTGCACGCAGCAAATCAGGATTGACAGACTTGGCCTTTGCGGCAAATTCAATTTCGTTATTGTACCGGTCGACCATGTTGAAATTGGAATTTTCGTACCATGGCATCTCATCAGATGCTTTGGGGTTCCAATTGACTGGAAAAATGGTGCCATCATTCATATTTAAGAAGGCTTTTTTCCGTTCTGGTTCTGAAGAAATATAAGTGAGATCAGGGTACAGGCGCATCATTTGGTTCCAGAAGTCGTCTGGACCATAATTTATTTCGTTTAAGCGGTGCATGGCGTTCTCACGATTTTTTATATCGTGCAAAAGAGCCAATCCAAGATTGTCAAGTTTTGTTTCGTAATTGATAAAATTGAGTTCATTAGGCATAAAGCCTCCTTTGGGGTTAGAGTTGATTTTTGGGTACAAAACCAAAACCTGTCAGACGATTTTGCCTGACATTAGGGAAAAAACGGCATCTTCTCTTCGTTATGGTCTTATAGGCGCTCCTTTGATAAATCGTTCCTCTATGTTATCGGACTTTGTGTGCATCGACTTTCACCTCCTGGATATTTTACACACTTTCGACATTTTTTTCTTTATCTAATGAATAAAACTTGGGTCTTTTTTTATGAATAAAAAAGGCGTGGTGTCGAATGCACTTACACTACTGAGGCTCTAGCAAAACCTGTCCACAATAAGCACAAACGACCCACGCCCGAATAGAGCGAAGATTCTTCATTCAATGTGGACGGGATTGATTCTTTTTATGGAATCTGCTAGAATTTCAGTAGTGGAATCAGAATCCGTTTTCAGTCTATGTCAAAAAGCAATTCTTTTTGTTTTAATAATCTCCTTATTCTTCCATTTTTACACAATCTTGTGAAATGTATTTTTGCGGGTCTTTCACGGATTTGGGTAAGCCTGTTTTGAAATCCATAGCAAGTTATCAAGTCTTAAAATCAAGATATTCCTTGGCTTTTTTGTAGAAAATATTCTTGATGTATTGTTCCATATAAGGATAGTCGGGATTGCCTTTATCATCAATCGGAAGCATGATTTTTTGCCTAGACAAGCGATTTGTTCCCATTTTTAAGCAGTAATTATATTTTTCTTTTTGCTGCATTATCTGTGTCGTCATAAAAAGACTAACGGCTTCGTTATCTCTAGGGCAGTGAAGTATTTTTAGTTTTCGACAATCATTAGAAAATAAAGCCGGGTATTTGTGATAGAATGCATATCCTACAGAGCCGTTCCTATTTACAGCGATCACATTCGATTCGTATGTAGAATTCATATTAGAAACAAAATACTTTATTCCATTATTTTCTGCAGATGATGTAATATAAGGGATCTTGCCTTCAATGCGTTCCTTGTCATAAATATCACAGCCTGATTCTATTTTAAATATTGAATCAATTGGAAATGCTCTCCATTCCTTTTCTTCTAATTTGGCAATTTCATTATATTTCGCAACTTGCTTATTGGTTCCCTCAAATAAATATTTTCGTCCTTGCATAATCATTGAAAATTCAAAGGATAAGTAATCACCGACTACTTTGTCAAAACTTTTTTCAGAAGGGATTTCGTCATTGAAGTAGTAGAAACTATGTAACCATTCTTCTTCTGCGGTAATGGTTGATTTGACGCAGAACTTGTTTTCTGCCTCTATTCTGTCAAACCACACGTCTAGCAAGTGCTGCCGTTTGTCTTTTGCAGATTCAGTTTCTAGAAGCCCAATATGGGGCGAGACCTTGTAACCGTCATCTTCAAAATTGATGAATTTGCATATCTTTTCTTTTGGATGGGGCTCACCTGCAGTGAATATTGCAATACAAGGAATCGTTCCCACTCCATAGAAAGTGTCCTTTTGCAACATGACGACGCCTTCAAGCGTATGTTTGTTTAGAATACTTCGCTTAATATCCAGTTCTTCTTTTGATTTTCCTGTCATCGAACTTTGGGGAACAATAACTGCACAACGTCCACCTGGTAACAAGGAATCTAAAAGATGTTCCGTAAAGGCAATCTCGTATTGTTCTGGATTGTTCTTACTCCCTTGACTATAAGGAGGATTCATCATACCCACGGTTGAACGAATACTTGATTGCAGTTCCTTTGGATTCTTTTGCAAGAAATCATCGCATTGCAGGTTGCTCTTGCCATCACCGCGCAAAATCATATTTGTTGTCGCAATGGTGAACATGTCCGAGCGTTGTTCAATACCATAAAGCTGATTTTTACGAATAGACTTCTTTTCAGCTTCAACATCCGTTTTGGAAAGCATTGTATGAAGTGCCGCTACAAGAAATCCTCCGGTTCCGCAACAGCTGTCGAATACACGATCCGTCTTTTTGAGATCAAGTAGTTCACAGAAAAGTTCGGTAATATGCTTTGGTGTAAGGACAATTCCTAATGTTTGTCCGCTACCACCCGAATAGTGCATAAATTCGCCATAGAATCTTCCCAAAAAATCTTCGGTTGATTTACTGAATTTGATGGATTTATAGAGTTTCTCATCTAGAAATTTCGTGAAAAATTTCAATGGAGTTTCACCTAAAGACTGATTTACTTCATTTAGTTTTGTACTGTCTTTGATGATACTGAATTGAGAAAGAATCTTGTCAATTTTGGTAATGGGAGAAAGGTCTGTTCGCTTAAAACTAGACTCTATAGCGTTGTAAATTTTCTGACCATCTGTAATGGCATGCATACCCGATTCGCCGGTAAGCGAATCGATGCTGAAGTTTCTGTTATCTCGTTCACGTAAAGCGAGAAGAATTCCCGAAACAACAAGCGGCTTTTCTTCATCCTTCATGTTGCCGTAATTTCGCAGATGCTCATGTAATTCTTTTGCATCGGCTAATATTTCGGCAAGTTCTTTTTCCTTGTCCGTATCTTCTTTGAGAACATCTCGCAGATAAAATTCATCGATATTGTTTTCACTGAATGAAATAAATGATTCGACGTCATCTAAATAAAATACATTGCATCGGTCATCGATAAATATGGGTGTAATCCGATGCTTCTTTGATGTTCCTGACACACCAATCGCAAAAACCTTCTTGTATGTCGTATTCCTTATTAGATGCCTGCCGTAAAAGAACGCTCCGTTCATAGCGTATTTTTTAACGGACTTGACATCCATCGCCAAAAGACCATCGTCGTCACGCTTTTCATGGTCTTGGATTGAAGCCTTGTCTTCAATGACAATCAAGAAATCCTTTACTATGCCGACATATTCCGGAAAACCAACATTACCCGTTCCACTTTTTGAAGCAGTCTTCAAAGCGTTATCTATTTCAACAATTTCACTTCCCTGTGCGTCGTGGACTATTCCTGCTTCATTAAGAAGGTCGTGCACCCACAAATCCGTTTTAACTTCTTTCTTCGCCATCGGCAAGGTCCCTAAGATAAGCTGATCAATCGTTCTTATCCTAGCCCTTGACGAGAGTCATTTTGCAAGCAACAAAAAAGGCGTGGAGTCGCAGGCTTACCTTGTCTGCGGGCTACCACACCCTTTTACCTGATAAGCACAAAACGACCCACGCCCAATATGGGCGTGAGCGTTCGTCTTATCCTCAGGTAAATTGAAAGTGGTAGTTTCAGACAAGAGAATAAGAGACGAATCTCAAAAATTCCGGTCGCTCCGAACCATTCGGTACGGGGCTATGTCAACAACAATTTAAATAAAAAAGGAAATCCCCGCCTACGCGGGGAAGACAAAATGAGGGAAATATTGACAAAAGCGTTAGGTGAAATTACGAAGATTCCCTGATTTTCTGGATAATTTCTTCAGGGTAGTTGGAAACTGCTGCGATTTTTTCATTGGAATCACCAAGATTAATCATAGCTTTGATCCAATCTCGGTCTCGCTGAGCAATCTTTTCAGCAAGTTCTTCTTCTTCGACTTCGGCGATGGACTTGTAGCCGTAAACTTCACTGCATTTCTTGAAATCCATTTTAAACTGCTCCTTGGCATCGCCGTTGAACCACTGTTTCAAATATACAAATGTTTGGGATAAAAACTCCTCGGCTTCTTCACGGGGAAGCGACTTGAGTCCTGCCATAGCCGCTTTCAGATGCTTTTTGAGTTTCTCCCCATTAAAAACATACTTCAAAGCAACCAGCGCAAGTGCGATCTTGGGCGAAATCTGAGGAATTTCGTTGTCCTCGAAGATGTCGCTCACGTCAATGAGTTCCAATAGGAACGGCAATCCAATTTTGTGATAGTATTTAGGGTAATTCGGGAACATTACTTCCTTTTCAATATGCCAAGGTTCTTTCCCGTTGTAGAGAACTACGGCGACAGTCGGGATGTTCTTCTGGTTACGGACCATAATCTGGAACCAGTACTTGACCAACTGAGGGATAATTCCCGCTTCGGGATAGCTCTTGTGTTCTTCGATGATGCCTACGAGAAGCTCTGCCTGCTTGGGCTCATCGCTTGCAATCTTTACGGTGAATGCCAAATCGCCATCACCATGGGAGACCGTATCGCTGAATGCCCCGGAAATTTCTTGCAGTGTATCAAGATTCACCGTTGCAAGGAATTGGGCGAGATTGTTGTTCTTTCTGGACGCAAGGCGAAGAAGTTCCGCCGTGCGTGCGGGATCCTTCAGCACCGAGCGGACGTAAGGATCGTGCGAAATTTTTTTTGTTGGGGAAGCATCTTTTTCAGACATTAATGAGTCCTTGTTTTAAGGTGGTCTTACGGGTTCTCCCGTAAGGCGACAAGGATTTGGTCCTTGTCTATACTATACACGCTTTTTTTAGGCGTCTGAAGCCATTTTCTTGAAACATTTTTTTCTTTTTACAATTGTTTAGCTGTCGTTTTTTTAAATTTAAAAGAGAAAATTAGGAGTCTCTATGAAGAATTTTAGCGAAAATATCAAGTACATCGGTGTCGATGATCGCGACATTGATTTGTTCGAAGGCCAGTATGTGGTGCCCGAGGGCATGGCGTACAATTCGTATGTGATTGTGGACGAAAAGATTGCCGTGACGGATACGGTCGATGCCCACAAGGTGAATGAATGGCTTGCCAATTTGGAAGCTGCTCTCGCTGGCCGCAAGCCGGACTACCTGGTGATTCACCATCTGGAACCGGACCATGCCGGTGGCATTGCTGATTTTGTCGCGAAGTACCCGGAAGCAACTCTCGTTTCTTCGGCGAAGGCATTCGCGCTCTTGCCGCAGTTCATGACGCTTCCTGAATCGGTCAAGAAGCAGACCGTGAAGGAAGGCGATACGCTTGCGCTCGGTGCGCACACGTTACAGTTTATCGGTGCCCCGATGGTGCACTGGCCCGAAGTCCTGTTCAGCTACGAACAGAGCGAAAAGGTCTTGTTTGCGGCCGATGCGTTCGGCAAGTTCGGTGTGTACGATGCCGATCCGGATGACTGGGCATGCGAAGCCCGCCGCTACTACTTCAACATTGTAGGCAAGTACGGCAACCAGGTGCAGGCGGTGCTCAAGAAGGCTGCTGCACTCGACATCAAGACGATTTGCCCGCTGCATGGCCCGGTGCTCACCGAAAATCTCGGCTACTACATCGACAAGTACAACACCTGGAGCAGTTACGCTCCCGAAGACAAGGGCGTGCTTGTGGCGTTTGCCTCGATCTACGGCGGAACCAAGAAGGCCGCGGAAGTACTCGGCGAAAAACTCAAAGTCGCCGGTGTTGAGAAGGTCGTGGTTTCTGACCTTGCTCGCAGTGACATGGCCGAAGTCATCGAAGACGCCTTCCGTTACGACCGCATGGTGGTGGCCGCTCCTACTTATGATGCGGGCCTCTTCCCGGTAATGGAAGATTTCTTGAACCACCTGAAGGCAAAGAACTATTCTAACCGCAAGGTGGGTGTCGTGGAAAACGGTACTTGGGCTCCGATGGCCGCGAAGAAGATGACCGAAATCCTCGCCACGCTCAAGAACGTGACTCTCGCCGAAACCGTGGTGACGGTGAAGTCGACGCTCAGCGCCGAATCCGAAGCTGCGATGGACAAGCTTGTGGCGGAATTGGTTTAGTTTGCTGCCTTAGCAGCCAAAGGCTGCGGGCAACATTTCAATGACATCAGTCGGGAGCATTCCAAATGCTCCCATTTTTTCGCGGGTCAAACGGCCGGCTTTCTGGTGCAGGAGTACGCCGAGTACGGCAGCTTCTGCAGTCGGCAAACCTTGTGCAAGGAGTGCGGTGATAATGCCGGTGAGCACATCGCCTGCGCCGCCTTTGGCAAGGCCTGAATTGCGGGCCGGAATCACGTACACGCGTCCGTCGGGAATGGCCACGTAAGTGGGGCAACCCTTGAGAACGATTGTAATCTTGAACTGCGTTGCAAACTGCTGCAAGTATTCCGGATAGAAACTTTCGTTTGCCGGAAGCGGACCAAAGTTGCGCTCCCATTCGCGCTTGTGCGGTGTGATAATGGCGTTGGTCGGACCGCCTTCCATGCAGAAGAAAGCGGAACCGCAAGCATTGATGGCATCGGCATCAACTACGACGGGAATCTGCAATCCGGTCAAGAACATGCGGACGGCGTCCTGCGTTTCGGTGTCGGTTCCAAGGCCGGGGCCGATGGCGATTGCATTCTGGTGCGTTGCGATATCTTGCAACTGCATCAAATGCATAATCGAAAGCTTGTCGGTGGTACTGTCGCCGATGCCGTAGAATACGGGTTCGTCAAGTTTGGATTGCAATGCCGGGAGCAAAGCCTTCGGTGTCGCGGTCGTAACCAGGCCTGCACCGCTACGGAGACATGCCTTGGTACAAAGGGCGGCGGCCCCGGTCATGTTGCCGGAACCCGCAATCACCATGGCTGTACCCTGGCTGCGCTTGTCGCCAAATTCGTCGCGGTTCGGCAAAAGTGCCGGAATCATTTTTTCGGTGGCGAAATAAATTCCGGAATTGACTCGGTCGATAAGTTCGTCTGGATACTCTAGGGGTTCGACTGTGACGTTTCCGAAAACGCGTGCGCCTTCGTTCGTGTAGGCGTCCAGTCGCGGCAATCCGAAAACCATCGTTTCGTTTGCTTCAATGCATGTGAAACCGCAGCGATGATTTGCGGAATCGAAGCCGGTGGGAGCATCGGCCGCAAGCACGGGAATGTCCCAGCCGCTAATGGCAATGACAGCTCTTGCGAATGCCGGACGCAGTTCGCCTGAGGCTCCGTTGCCGAGCATGCAGTCTACAATTAGTGTGTAGTGTGCACTTTCGGGTGTTTGCTCGCCGATGTAGACAAGCTTGCCGCCGTTGTTTGCAAAGTCTTCGTAAGCAAAGCCCGCTTCGTCTTTAAAGGTTTCTGGCTTGGCGAGCGAGAATACGGTGCAGGGAATGCCGTTTTCAATCAGCAGGCGTGCCAAAACCAGGCCGTCGCCGCCGTTGTTACCGCCGCCCACAAAAATGGCGACGGATTTTCCATCCCTGTTTTCTCCGAGAATTTCGCAGACTCGGTTGTACAGGGCCTGCCCGGCCTTTTTCATGAGGTCGTAGCCGGCATCAATGGCGGTCGTGAATTCGTCAGGATTGACTTCAAAAGAATCAATGCTGGCTAGAGATTCGCCAAAGTGCTGGAATACGGGACTCGAAACCTTGCTACGCTTGGTATCGTTGTCTAAAAAGCGCATGGCCTCTGCCGAAACCATAGGCGGGCAGATCTTATAAGGTAAACTCGCGAGAGTTTTCATTACAGGAACCAGTAGCTAATACCGACTTTGAACTTCATCATTCTTGCGCCAGACATGTCAACCAAGGAGAAGTCTCCTTCTGCAATGTCCATGTCGTCCAGGGTCTTCACGTCCGGGTAAAGTTCCGTGATGCCCATGTAGTAACGCAGGTCGAAGAAGAGACCCTGGACAATGTTGATGCCGATGCCGGCTGCAATGCCGAAGCTAAAGGATGCCTGTTCGATTTTTTCGGTACTTGCAAAGGTCAGGTTGAGAACAGAGTTTTCGACCGGTTCAATGTCGGCTTCGCTGCTCAAGCTGAAGTTGAGCTGCGGACCGCCGGTGACGTAGAATCTGTCAGCAATCACACCGCGCATGAGCAGGGGAACTTCCATGTCGATGCTCTTGTATTCGCGCTTGTGCTTCAGATATTCATGTTCGGTGCTGATGTAGGCGAAGTTGACTTCGGGGGCGAAAAAGAGGTTCGGAATCATCCGAATGCGGAACATCACGCCCGCTTCAAAGCCGATACCCGACGGAATACCGCTAATATCGCTGTCGTTGTCTAGGTCATCCTTAAAGCCGTACATTCTGCCGTAATCGAAGGCGGTCCTCAGACCGAAACCGAAAAAGGGCGTGTCGTCACGCGGAGCGGCTTCTTGTGCGTTCTCGTCGTTCTGGGCGCTTTCCTGAGAGGGTTCCTGGGCGCTGGCCTGGGTGACAGGGACTGCAACCGGTTTGCTGGGAGCGGGTTCTTCTGCAACGCTGGGCTGTTCTTCTTCTGCAGGTTCTGCAGCCTGTTGTTGTTCATCGGCTTGAACTTCGGCCTGTTCTTGTTCGGTGTACTGTTCTTCGGCCTGATTTGCATAATCAGAATCGAAGTCGTCTTGCGCGAAACTGATGGATGCAACCAACATGGTGCTTGCGATGAGCGTCCAAATTTTATTCATATTCTCTCCAAACTAAATGTTTTCTTTGCAACAAAATAGTATAATTCGCGCCTTTCCTTGTGGGCGAATAGGGAAAAAGACTGAAAATTGACGTTCTTGTAAAGATTTAAAAACATTCTTTGGATTTATTGTCCAAGGGAATGCTGAATCTTGTTGAGTCATTGACTTTTTTTGAGTTTATTTTCAATATACAACATAGGAGCATGTTATGAAAAAGAGTGTTTGGGAACCTCTTGCTCTCGCCTGCGCATTTGCGGTGGCGGCGAACGCGTTTACGCTTTCGGGCAAGGTAAGTGATGAACAGGGTGCGGCCGTTAGTGGTGCATCTGTTTTACTGGTCAAAAATGGCCTTTCGACAACCACCGATAGCAAAGGTGAGTTCAGTTTTCATAAGGATCTCACCGGAGTGGGCGTTATGGAACGGATTCTGCCGGGCTATATCAGCGTCAATAACGGTGTGCTGTCTTTCTCGCAGCGTTCTAGCGAACCTGTTCAGGTACAAATTTTCGATATGATGGGCAATCGCCTGCTGAGCGAAACGCTTTATGGCTCGGGCAGCTTGGATTTGCAGGCTTGTGTCAAGGCTCAAGGTGCATATTATGCTCGAGTGAAAATTGGATCTGCTCAGCGCGATATCCGTTTCACTTCTAAGGGAAACTACAGTTCTTCTTTTGGTGACAAGTCTGCAAGCGTTGACCGCGCTCTCAAGCGACTGACCACCAACGAAAATCTCAAGGTGATTGCCGATGGGTTTGACACCCTTTCGGTGATATTGAGTAATCTCGACACGAACGTTGCTCTTACGGTGAAAAAGCCGAAGGCCGAACCGCAGTACGCCTACGGTTGGGGCTTAAAGAATGATCCGGTTCCCACCCGTGGTTGCGGCAAGACTTGGAATCGCGTCAAGTCCGGCAGCTACGAATTCCAGTGGAGCAAGGGCAAGCGCACCATCCGTATCGACATTCCTGACAATTACGACAACAAGAAACCGTACAAGCTCATATTCGGCATGCACTGCATGGGCGGCTGGGCCGGTGGTGTGCAGCAAGAAGGCTACTATGGTTTGAAACCGCTTGATACCCAGAAGACGGCAATCTTTGTCGCTCCTGAAGGTAACGGAAACCAGGCCCCGTGGGGTCAGGATGACTACCTGCTCTTCGATGAACTTTTGGCCGATTTGCAGAGCAACCTTTGCATTGACTCTAGCCGTGTGTTCTCTACAGGCTTTAGCTACGGCTCCATGTTCAGCAACGGTCTCTCCTGGAACCACCAGGATGTGCTCCGCGCTGTAGCCGTGTATGAAACCGCCGAACGTAACATCTGGCTCCCGCAACGTCAGAATAAGGGCGTGGGTTGGATGGGTGTGCTCGGCCTGCAGGACAACCTTTGCACTCCGCAGATGGGTCGCGCCGCTCGCGATATCATCTTGACGCTCAACTCCGAAGGCGGCAAGGCCAAGAATGAAAAGGCCCAGGAATATGGCGGCAGCGGTCCGCACGTCTGCTACGACTATACCACGGTTGAAGAACGATTCCCGGTTCGCTGGTGTACGCAGAATGGCGGCCACATCTGGGATCACAAGGATCCCGGCCAGCAAAAGTCCTGGGTTCCGCAGGCCACGTGGGAATTCTTCAATAAGTTCTAAAGTTTCCTATAACACATCCAAAAAACTCCCCAGAGCAATCCGGGGAGTTTTGTTTTTATGAAGCGGCCAAAGAGTATTTTCTAAATTTGGGCGCATGGAATTCAAGCGTTTTGAGGCTCTGATTGAAATGTTCCCGCAGGTGCAGATTTTCAGCACCGAGGGCGAAGATCTTGACAGGGTCATTACTCATTTTTTGAACCAGCAAGAAAATGTCTCCACCATGTCGGAGGCAATGCAGCGTAAGATTCAGCATGCGCTCGCGCCGTTCTTTCAGCAGCGCTTTATCAGCCTGCACGACGAAGAAGCCCCGCTGGTGCGGCACCTGCTTTTGAAAAAGAAATTCTTCTTGCAGACGGACCGCTATATCGACGATATGGCGTGGCCCGAAACCGACCCCGATAAACTGGAAGAAGCCTTGAAGATTGCTGACTTGTCCGAAGAGATTTTGGACCGCAAGCTTTTGAGCCTTTCGAACGGGGAATTGCGCCGCGTGTTGCTTGCCCGCATGTGGATGGAAAAGCCCGAGTGGGTTTACTTTAATGACTTGTTCGGAGGCCTTGATCCGGAATACCGCAGACACTTGGCGGCAAGCGTGGTTCAGCTTTCAAAACGCGATGGCTTGAAGGTCGCGGTGCGCCTTGCCCGCGAAGATGAACTGTTGCCCGAAATTCCGGCGTTCGTTTACGCCAACAAGACTTTTGCCCCGTATGCAGGTGAACTCCCGAGCGAAATCGCTGCTCCCAAGTATTCCAAGAAGGAACTCAAGGACTACGAAATAGTTGATTTGAGACGAGAGAACGGCTCTGCCGAGCCTACAGACGAGAGGCGAGAGAGTGAAATTCTTTTCGAACTCAAGAACGTGAACGTTCGCTTTGGCGAAACCGATGTGCTCAAGAATCTGAACTGGACCGTTCGCAAGGGTGAACACTGGGCGGTTATGGGCGAAAACGGTGCCGGCAAGAGTACGTTGCTCGGCTTGCTTACGGCAGACCACCCGCAGATTTACAACAACGAGATTACCCTTTTGGGCGAACGCCCGGGGCATGGCCTGAACATTTGGGACCATAAGGCGAAACTCGGTTTCTTCTCTCCGGAACTCGCGCTCCAGTATCGTGAAGACCTTAGTTTGTCCGAAGTCCTGTGCACGGGCTTTACTGCGAACCTTTGCAAGGCCGACAATACCACTTGGGAAGAACGCGCCAAGGCAAAGGAATGGCTGAACTACTTGGGCTTCGAAGACGTGAACGCCCGCTACCGCGACTTGTCGCCGATTGATAAACGCGTGGTGCTGATGGCGCGTGCGGCAATACGCCCGCCCAAGGTGCTTTTGCTCGATGAACCGACCCAAGGCCTCAAGGGCGAATATCGCGAAAAAATCTTTAGCTTGTTGCAGTTGCTTTCGAAGGAAACGACGATTATCTTGGTGAGCCATTACGAAGAAGAGTGGCCGCCTTGCATGACGCATCTGCTCCGCATGCCTAAATTCTCGATGGAGAAAACGTAATGCAGTTGAATGAACAGACTATTTTGACGGCTTTGCAGGCGGTTCAAGATCCGGATCTGCACAAGAATATTGTCGAACTGAACTTTGTCCAGAATCTTAAGATTGATGGCGACAAGGTGAGCTTTGACCTTAAGCTTACAACGCCGGCATGCCCGATCCGTGACCAGTTCAAGGACCAGTGCATTACGATTGTCAAGGCGCTTGGCGCAAGCGAAGTGAACGTGACGTTTACGGCGCAAGGCCGCGTAGAAAGCTCCAATACGGCAGCGCAGGCTCCAAAAGTTTCGTACATCGGAGATGTCGCTCATGTGGTTGCGGTCGCTAGTGGCAAGGGCGGCGTGGGCAAGTCTACCGTGACGGCAAACCTCGCCATGGCGCTCAGCCTTTCCGGTGCCCGCGTCGGTATCCTTGATGCAGACATTTATGGTCCGAGTATGGGACTTATGTTCGGCATCGACAAGGCTCCCGAAGTATTTGATGACAATACGATTGCTCCGGTCGAGGCGAAGGGCGGAATCAGCATTGTGTCGATGTGCATGTTCGCCGATTCCGACAAGGCAACCATCTGGCGTGGCCCGATGGTGTCGCAGATGATCCAGCATTTTATTCATCATGTGCGCTGGGGCAAACTTGATTATCTGCTGGTGGACTTTCCTCCAGGAACAGGTGATATTCAGCTGACGCTTACGCAGAATTGCCCGATGGCAGGTGCCGTGGTGGTGACGACTCCGCAAGAAGTGGCTCTCGCAGACTGTCGCAAGGGTCTTGCCATGTTCGATTCCGTGGGCGTTCCGGTGGTGGGCGTCGTCGAGAACATGAGCTACTTCATTTGCGATGAATGCGGCAAGCATCACCATATCTTCCGCGAAGGCGGCGGTGAACGCATTGCCCAAAAGTGGGGCGTTCCCCTGATTGCGAAGATCCCTCTTGAACCTGCAGTCGCAGGCTGCGGTGACGAAGGTACGCCGGCGGTGCTCCGTTATCCGAACTCCGAATCGGCCAAGGCGTTTATGCAGGCGGCCGATGCGACGGTCCGCACGCTTTCGATGTTTGCATCCGAAGGTGATGGCGTGCTCAAGACGTTTAACTACGATTTCGAACAACTTCCGGTGGAGGCGGTCTAATGATTCAACCTAAGAAAGTTTTTAGAACTGCTGACGGAAAACTGGGCTTTGAATGGAATGACGGTAGCCGCGGCGCACGCGATATCCGCTCTCTCCGCTTGGCTTGTCCTTGTGCGTTGTGTGTCGATGAACATACCGGCGAAAAACTTTTGGATGATTCTACCGTGCCTGCAGATATTTCGCTTGTTAAAGTTCAGTCTATCGGTCGCTACGCTGCTGGCCTTACCTTTAGCGATGGCCACAATTCAGGAATTTACCCTTACGAAAAGTTATATAACTTGACGAAAACAAAGTAAAAAGACATATTTGGATAGTCTTCAAGGAAATTTCCTTAGAAGAATTGAAGGTATGTATTTCTATGAGTGATGCAAACGAAGCGCTTTATTTTAGGGACCTGAATAGGTTTCCGACCCTGAGTCCTCAGGAGGAAGAGGCTCTTCTTGCGATTATCAAGAGCGAACAGGCGGAAGAAATCCGCAAGTCTGCCTTGCAGCGCCTTATTCGGGGTAACCTCCGTTTTGTGGTGAGTGTCGCAAGAAAGTACCAGGGGCGTGGACTTTCCCTGCTTGATTTGATTAACGAAGGAAATATCGGCCTGTTCAAGGCGGCAAAACGCTTTGATATGGGTAAGGATGTCAAGTTTATTTCTTATGCGGTCTGGTGGATCCGCCAGTCTATCCAGAAAGCCCTGTTTGAACAGGTGGGTGCGGTCCGAATTCCGCCCAACAAGCTTGCCTTGGTCAACCGCTTTAAACGTGCCTTGATGCAGAACGACGGTGACTACGATCGTACCATTGCCATGGACGAATTTGCACCGTTCGAAAAGGACATCGTCGAGGTCATGGAAAAAATCGTGGACATTTCGCTGGACGCCCCCATCGGTGATAGCACGAATGTCGGCGGTAGCGGTGATACGGTCAGTACTCTCATGGACGTCTTGGGTTCCGATGGTAACCAGGACGAAGACATGGAAAAAGATGAACGCCGTAAGCTCATCCAGGAAACCTTGTCCGCTCTTCCGCAGCGTGAAGAAGAAATTCTGCGCATGTTCTACGGCCTTGATACGGTTGAAGATACGACACTTAAGGATATCGGCGAAGACCTGAAACTCAGCCGCGAACGCGTGCGCCAGATTAAGAACAAGACCTTGCGCCGTTTACAGAAGAGCAAGGAACACAAAGAAAAACTGGCTGACTTTTTGGAAAAGTAATGACGAATTCGTCCTCGGCGGCCCGCAGAGCCGCATACTTGTTTTTAACACTTTGTTGCGGAGCCCTGCTTACTTTTGCGGGCTTTCGTGTTTATGATCTTTATGGCCCCAGCAAAATTTCTGTAGGCGGAATCCCGTATGGTCTTCCGGCAGGAACGACTATCGTTCGTGGTGATACCCCGGATTTGACCGCCGACATGGCCAAAGTGCCGGTGCAGGTGCAGACTGAACTTCGCCGTGCAACGGAACTTGCTCGTGCGGGTTCTTATCAGCCAGCCTACGATATTTTTGATGGCGTCGTTGTTTTGTACCCGGACCTTTTGCCGGCCCTTCTGGGACAGGTGACTACTTTGTTCGAAATGGATTCCCTGACGGAAACCCAGCAGGATCGCCTTTCGTTATTGATTGGTAAACTGCAGGACCGTCTGCCGGGTTCTGGCGTTGCTGCCTACTTGGAAAGCCGTCGCATTTACCAGACGGGTAACACGTCGGCCGCTTTGGAATTGGCCCGTGTCGCTTCTGAACGCGCTCCCGCTCTTTACCAGACGCGACTTTGGTACGGTCAGCTCTTGATGGAAACGGATCGCTTTTTGCAGGCCGCAAACGAATTCAAGACGGTGGTAAGCCTTTCTAGTGGCGATGTGCCTGCGGCTTACGAAATGTTGGCGGAACTTTATCATCGTAGCGGCCAGCTGGACAGCTGTGCTGCCCTTGTGGAATACGCCCTTTCCCAGTATCCTGTGGACGTCAAACTTTTGCTGTTGCAGGGCTACATGGATGAATACCAGGGACATTTCGATTCTGCCGAAAAGATTTACCAGCGTATTTTGGCCTTTATGCCTGACTATGCTCCGGCCCGTTCCGCAGCGGCAACGCTGGGCGAAAAGTCTCCGCCGGGTCCGGGTAACGGCGTGGTGCTGTCTCCGCAAGACCGTGCCCAGACGGCATGCGATATTTTGGAACCCATGGTGGAAAAGTATCCCGAAAACCTTCCTCTTAAAGAAGCTTTGGGACGCGCTTACTTGAAGGGACGTCAGTTCGACCGTGCTCGCTCTCAGTTCCAGGAAATCCAGAAGATCGATCCGGAATATCCCGATATCCAGCAGCGCATTCAGGAATCCAATATTACTCGTCCAGCTCCGATTACCAAGAACGACGGCCTGACAGCAAACTTGAACCGTGCCGTAGACAGCCTGCGTGAAACGCTTGCCCCGTCTGCTGTTCATGATTTCTCGACGATGCTTGGTCATTATGTTGTTCGTTACGGTGCAACGCCTAAGGAATTCTTCAAGAAGTATTCCATCTCGAACTTTAGGCCGGTGGCAAATAACGTGTGGCAGGAATCGTTCTACATGTCGCCTTATAAGCATACCTATACGGTTGTCTTTGATTCCCTGAATCATTTCCGCGAAGTTCATGTGGTCGTTTACGATTCTTCTTCTAGCTCGAATCATTTTGGAATCGCTCCTGAAGTCTATACCAGACTTCTCAAGCAGAACTCCAGAATCTCGGGTATCGGCAACAGCACAGGCGAAACGGATTGCGGTGACGGCTTGATTATCGACGCTGCCGTGTGGGAAACCCAGGATAACTTCGAAATGCTTGCCCGTGTCGTGGGTAAACCCGCCGAAGTCCGTATGGTCCGCTTTGACAAGACGGCACTCCCGCCGGGCCTCAAACTGTGCGATTACACGAAGTACTTGAATCAGTATTAAAGCAGATGTGTAATGTAAAATGTGAGATGTGAGATGTTAAATTTCTCATCTCATATTTTCTAAATACTGCCTACTTCCTACTGTCTACAGTCTACTATTTTTGTATCTTTACACCATGATGTTCCGTTTTCTGGCATTAGCTATTGTCGCCCTCGTGTTCGAGGGGTGTACTTGCTGTGCCTACTTGAACCATATGTTCAATGCAGAACGCTTGGATGAACAGGCCGGCGAAATGCGCCAAGCCCGCTTGGACAGCATTCCGGATAGCGAAAATTCCCTGCCCGGTTCCGAAGAACGCCAAAAGTACGACAAGATTATCGAAAAAGGTTCCCGTGTCTTGGAACGTTTCCCCAAGAACAAGAAGCGTACCGCCGAGGCAGTATTCTTGATTGGTGAAGCCTTCCGCCACAAGCATGAATGGAACAAGGCCATTACCAAGTACGACGAATTTGAACGCTACTTTGCCGATCATGATTCCATGCAGGCGGTGGAGTACCAGCGAGCTTATTGCCTTTATCGTAACCACGAATATAATATCAGCCGTTTTGCGTTGGAACCGGTGATTGCCTCGAAGGATCACCCCTATTACTTCCAGGGATTGAATCTTCTTTCCCTTTTGGACGAACAGGCTGAATTCCCGGACCAAGCCATAGCCTCTTTGGAAGCCGTCTTGGCGGATACGGCGGGAACGCCTTATATGCGCGGCAAGGCCCATTTCAGATTGGCCGGCCTCTATTTTAAGAAAGAAAATTGGGACAAGGCTCGCGAACATTATACCGCCAAAGAAATCAAGGAACTGAATCCTCGCGAACAGCAGACGGCTGGGGAGCAGGCGGCAGAATGTTTGGCTAACCGTAAGGAATTCCTGCAGGCCGCCGACGAATACAAGGAACTCTACAAGAATCCTGAAAACGAGTCTAAACAGCCGGAATACTTGGTGCGCATCGGCGAACTGACCATGCTGGGCGGACGTTACCCGGATGCCATTATCATCTTGCAAAAGGTGAATACGGAATACCCCCGCACCGAACATGCTTCTCGTAGCTATTTCTGCCTCGGCGATTACGAACAGCACAAGACGATCGACTACGACAAGGCCGTTGTCTATTACGACAGCAGCTTTACCTCTCGCACCGTCAGCAAGTGGGGCCAAGAAGCCCGCGAACGCCGTGATGCCTTGAAGCGCTTGATTTCCATGCGTAACCAGAATGACAAGGACCGTAAGGATTCGATCCCGAATGTGGACAATTTCTTCAGGTCTGAATTCCTGATTGCGGAATTGTTCCTGTTCAAGCTGGACGAAGTCGACAGTGCCATTACCCGTTTGAATTCGGTGATTGAATCGGGTGATAGTGCGAAGGCTTTGCGAGCCTTCTACGCCAAGGCGTTCATCTATGACGAATATATGCACGATCCCGATGCTGCCGAAGAAATCTACAAGGAAATCATCGAAAAGTATCCGGATACGGAATACGCAAAGCAAGCCCAGGTGAACTTGGGAATGCGTGTGACTTTGAAGACCCGCGAAGATTTGGCGAAGGAAAAGTATATGGAAGCCGAAAGCCTCTGGACCATTGCGGCAGAAATGCCTCTGGATAAGATGGACCAGGTGGATTCGGCTTATGCTCGTGCGTTTGTGCGCTTTGATAGCTTGTATCAGGAATATCCTGAAACCCAGTCGGGTATCCAGGCACTTTACATGAAGGCCATGTACTTCCAGATGAATCCGGAACGAGTGGACAGCACCTTGCTTACCTACAAGCTCCTTCGCGACAAGTACGGTCAGACGCCTTGGGGCAAGAAGGCTGCTTCCATGATGAACACCCGTTTGACCATTACCGACCAGGATTTGGAACGCTTGCGCAAGCGCGTCAAGAGCAGCGAAGAACATGTGAACAGGCTTTCTGCCCAGTATTACGAAAACTTGAACAAGGCTCCTGAAGAAAAGCAGGCTGAAGTCAAGAGCCAGGAAGATGAAATCCTTGAAAACACCTACAACAGCATGTATGATTTTGAGTAAGCGCTTCGTTGTCGTTGTGCTTGCGATGTTTGTAGCTATGCTTTTGTCTAGTTGCGCCGATGGAAATGCAAAGATTGCATCCCGCCAAGGTTACGAACGGTTCCCCGAAGATACCCAAGCTCCTCAAAAGGGTAAAAAGGGCAAAAAGGCAGCTCCGATAGGAAAGGTTCTCAAGGGCCAGGCGAGCTATTACGGACCGGGATTCGATGGAAAAAAGACCGCTAGCGGCGAAATTTTTAATCAGAACGATATGACTTGCGCCCACAAGTCCTTGCCCTTCGGAACGAAACTACGTGTGGTTCGTGATGATACCGGTGCCTCCGTGGAAGTGCGCGTGAACGACCGCGGTCCTTATGTGCGTGACCGCATTATAGACTTGAGCGCTGCTGCCGGCAAAAAGCTTGGCCTTGATAAAGTCGGCCACGCCAAGGTCACCGCTACGGTGATTGAGTAAAGCCCAAATTAACGAAAATTTCAGATGTCATATTATGACATCTGTTTGATTCTATATTTACCTGCACAGAAAAACACTGGTACGTTTGTGTGTTTTTCTAGAAATAGAGGTAAAAATGTATAGTGATAACAATCTTTGGAATAATTCCGGCTTTTCATCCTTCAAACGCCGCATTGATGAACAACTGCAGCTGAATGGATTCGATGATATTTTTGTAGATGACGAGACTTTGTTGCCCTATTACCGTATGGGCGAAAACGAAACCTACGTGCTCTCCGCTCTCGGCTGCAACGTGGGAATGTAATTATTTAACCTTATAACTTACAAATCGGATATTCCCGCAGTAATCCTTGTGGATTCCGGAGAATTCGAGCCACGGGTAGTTGGCAGCTTCGTTCTTCAAGACTTCAGCTTGTTCAGACCCGATTTCCAAAAGAATCGGGGCGCCTGCGTTTAGCTTGCCTTCGGTCTGCGAGAGAAGCTTGCGGACAAGGTCAAGTCCGTCGGGTCCGCCGTAGAGGGCGAGTGCCGGGTCGAACTTGTCGACTTCGGGCTGGAGCTTACCCTTTTCGCCATCAGGAATGTACGGCAGATTTGCAATCAGGCAGTCGATTTTGTCGGTTGCGGTGACGGCGTCCAGCAAGTCGCCCTGGGCAAAAGTTAGATTCGAGCTTTCGGCATTAGCTCCCAGCTCGTTTGCATCGGCATTTTCGCGGGCGAGCGAAAGCGCGTCTTCGGAAATGTCCGTGGCGAGCACTTTCGCACCGGCGATTTCTTTCGCGCAGGCGATAGAAATCGCGGCTGTTCCCGTGCCCACCTCAACGATGAATGGGTTCTCAATGCCCTTGAGACTTTCCTTCGCCATGTCAACTAGCATTTCTGTTTCGGGGCGCGGGACCAGCGCCCGCGTGTCGCACTTGATGATGAATCCGCGAAAGCTTGTGTCGCCGATAATGTGCTGCAGCGGTTCGCGATTTGCGCGGCGAGCTACGAGCGGGCGGAGCGTATCCAGTTCGGCGGCGGTAAGCGGCTTTTCGAAGTTCAGGTAAATGTCCATGCGGCTCTTCATACCGAGCCCGTGACTAATGATGTACTCGGCGTCCAATCGCGCGTCGGGGACCCCCTTCTTTTCGAAGAAGGTCTTGGTGCGATTCAAAATCTCAAGTACAGTCATCTGCTGCATAGAATAAAAACCTTAAGCGTTGAACTTACCGAGCTTTTCCTGGGCGTTAGCCATCTGCAGGCCGTTGATGATTTCATCGAGGTCGCCAGTGATGACTTTGTCCAAATTGTACAGCGTAAGACCAATGCGGTGGTCGGTCACGCGGTTCTGCGGGAAGTTGTAAGTACGAATCTTGGCACTACGGTCACCGGTGCCCACCAAGGCCTTACGGCTAGCGGCTTCTTCCTGTTCCTTCTTGGCAATCACGGCGTCAAGAATCTTGGAACGCAGCATTTCCATAGCGTGCAAGCGGTTTTGCAACTGGCTACGTTCGGTCTGGCAGCTCACCACCACGCCGGTCGGAATGTGGGTGAGTCGCACGGCGGAGTCCGTCTTGTTAATGTACTGACCGCCAGCGCCCGAAGAACGGTAGGTATCCATGTGAATATCGGCTTCGCGGATTTCCACGTCAACTTCTTCGGCTTCCGGGAGAATAGCGACCGTTGCGGCAGAGGTATGCACTCGGCCCTGTGTTTCGGTTTCGGGCACGCGCTGCACGCGGTGAACGCCACTTTCGAACTTGAGCGTTCCGTACACGCTGTCGCCTTCAATGAACACGCGGATTTCTTTGTAACCGCCCACGGTGCCTTCGCTTGCATCCTGAATGGTCATCTTCCAGCCCATGCGGCTGCAGTAACCCTGATACATGCGGAACAAGTCGCCCGCAAACAGGGCGGATTCGTCACCACCGGTACCGCCGCGGATTTCGAGCGTGGCATTGCGGTAATCCCACGGATCCTTCGGCACCATCAAAATCTGGAGTTCGTCGGTGATTCCCGGCAACTTCTTTTCGATGTCGGAAAGTTCCGACTTTGCCATTGCGACCATTTCAGGGTCGGAATCGCCGAGTGCGGCCTTCCATTCTTCCTGGTCGTTCAGCATCTGCAGGTATTCCTTGGCCTTCAAAACGGCCTTTTCGATACCCTTGTACTGCTTGTGAATCTTGTTGTAACGAGCCTGGTCAGCGAGAACGTCCGGATTGCCGAGTTCCGATTCCAGTTCTTCGTACTTTTCAATCAGTTTTTTAGCTTTATCTTTCATCGTGCGCAAAGGTAGAAAATGTAGACAGTAGGCAGTAGACAGTAGACAGGAAAAAGGGTGGTAAATTCTATATTTTCTGCTGTGGAAATTTCTTCAATCGGTACATTTTATGGCGATGCCATTTACAAGTACGACGCTCCCCGGCAGGGGAGGCTGTTTGCAGGGCATCCGGGCCGGATTGAATTGAATGCGGGGCAGAACTTTGAAATGGCGCTCCGCGACTTGGATGGCTTTGAACGCATCTGGGTGATTTTCCAATTCCACGAGAACGAGGGCTGGCGCCCGACGACGCGCCCGCCTGTACCGCCCAAGGGCAAAGACCGCGTGGGCACTTTTGCAAGCCGTAGCCCTTACCGCCCGAATCCGATTGGGCTCAGTTGCGTGCGCCTTTTGAAAATCGAAGGACTTACTTTGTATGTAGATGAGGCGGATTTGCTGAACGGAACGCCTGTACTCGATATCAAGCCCTACATTCCGATGGCAGATGCGTTTCCCGATGCCAAAGCGGGCTGGGTCGAAGAACAAGTGGGTGACTTGTGGTCGGTCGAAATGTCCGAAGAGTTTGCGGAACAGAACCGTTGGATTGCCGAACGCAGCGAATTCGATTTGGAAAGCTTTGCTCAGGTGCAACTTTCCCGTGGAAATTTCTCGAAAGATGTTTTCGACAGTTCCCGTCGCCGCTTAACCGTCGACGAATCCGCACATACGGGTGTGCTTGCGTACCGCACCTTCCGCATCCACTTTAGCTACGATGAATCGGCCCGCAGCGTATTACTGCTGCGCGTTACCAGCGGTTATTCCGTCGAAGATTTAAAGCCTGGCGCCGAAGATAAATACGGCGACAAGGATTTACACCGAGCGTTTAATAGTAGACAGTAGGAAGTAGACAGTATACAGTGGAAACTTCCTACTTCCTACTTCCTACTGCTAACTTATACTTCAAATACCCCGCCATTTGCAGCGGGTGATTGAAGGTACCGTCGGCCATTTTGGCCTGCAATTCTTCGTCGCTAAGCAGCAAACTTTCAATTTCTTCGGTGCTGTCGAAATGCGTTGTACCGGCCTTGACGACTCCGTCAATGAATACTACATGGAATTTGCCGCGGTGCCTGTCCGGGTTTACGGGGAAAGTGCCTAGGTAAGTGACTTTTTCGGCGGAGCTGCAGAATGCCGCTTCTTCCTGCAATTCCCTTATCGCCGCCTGTTCCGGAGTTTCGCCCTTGTCAATGATTCCGGCGGGGAATTCCAGCGCAATTTTTCCGGTACCGTGGCGGTATTGCTCCGTCATGACCCATTTGCCTTCGGCGGTGCGGGCTAAAATCAGCACCCAATCCGGTTGCCATAGGGTATAAAAATCGTCTATTACCTTGCCGTTGGGCAATTCGCAGGTTTCTTTAGCGACTTTCAGCCACGGGGCGTTTACCAGATATTCCGAATTCAAAAGTTTCCAGGGTTTCATATGGGGCAATTTAGTAATTGAAATGTAAGATTTTTGCTATTATTGGTGCGGTAGGTGTAGAATATGAGTGATTTTATTTTTTATGCAGAAGTAAGTGTCATGTGTGCGTGCATTTTGATGCTTCTTTTGTACAGCATCAAAAAACTCCCGACACCGCAGTTGAAATTCAAACTGTTCTCCCGTTTGGTCGTTTGGCATATCATCTATTTTGTTAGCGACACGGTATGGGCTTTAGTGAATAACAATGTTATTCCGAAAACAGCTTTCAGTGTTTTGACTGTCAATTATTTAAATGCTGTTATTATCGCTATTGTATTTTACTGTTGCTTTGCCTATGCCGAAATAAGTACTCGGCCAGAAATGACCCGCTTGCAAATTCAACGTCTTCGCAGAGGTCTTAGAATTCCGATTTATGTAGAATCCGTATTGTTGCTTGTTTCGTTCATTGCCGTGCCCGAGTTTTGGCTTGACAAGAATTTGGAACCGGTACACCTTTATTATTTCATATTGGTCTTCTTACCGTTTGTCTATATCATGACGGTGACCGTCCGTTGCTTTGGCCGCGTACTTAAACCGCATAGCCACCTGAGCCTAAAGACTTATCTGATTGTGGCTAGCTACACTCCGGGTTGTATTGTGGCCGGTTCTGCGCAGATTCTCCTTTCGCTTACGACACCGATTTTCTGTTTCTGGTGCACGATGATTATTCTGTTTGTCTATTTGAATTCGCAGAACCAATTGATTTCTACAGACTCTTTGACAGGGCTCCATAACCGTAACCAGCTCGAAAGTTACCTTCTGTCGCAGCATGATTCTATTGACCATTATGTAATCATGGTGGATGTAGACAAATTTAAGCAGATTAACGATACTTATGGACATGTCGAAGGCGATAGGGCCTTGGAGCTTGTTTCCAAGGCGCTGAAGAATGCTTGCTCCCGCCTAGGAAAATCGGCATTCTTGTGCCGCTATGGCGGTGACGAATTTTTGATGGTCGTTCCGACAGAAATGCCTGGAATTGCAGTCCGTGTCATTGAAACCTGTGTGAAAGAAGAAGTTTCGAATCGTCCGGCTTCGCTGACTTATGCCGTAAACGTCAGTTTGGGCTATGCTCTTTGGGATGGTAAAGCTTCTAGCTTTAAGCAAAGCGTTGCCGAAGCCGACTTGATGATGTACGAAGACAAGCGTTCCTAACGCTTATCCTTCCAATTTATTCTTTAAATAATGCCTTGCGGTCCAGGTGAAGTACAGGACGTCTGCAATCACTAGGGCTACGGCGCAGGCGAAAAATACTTGCCTGTGCATTCCGAAATGACCTGCCATGGCGCCGCCCACCAAAATTCCAGAACCGATACCGATGTCCCAACCGCTCAGATAGGTGCTGTTGGCTGTGCCGCGCTGGTCGTGGCGGGCGAGGTTCACGCACATGGTCTGGTAGCCCGGGAAAATCAGGCCGAGGCTTGTGCCAATGAGGAATGCCGCGATAAAGAAGGTCGCGGAAGCGTGGCTCATGGCGAGTATGAAGTAAGCGATTACATTCAGCGTCATGCCTGTGCCAACAAGATGGATCAAGTAACCGCGGTCAATCAAGCGGCCGGTCATGATGCGGTTGAGAATGAGGCCTGCCGCAATGAGTGCGTAGAACCAACCGGAGCCTCCGATGCCAAGTTCCTTGGCATAGAGCGCAATGTAGTTCGTCACGGGACCGTAGGCGAAACCCACGAAAATAAAATTCACGAACTGCGGAATGGCGCGGGTTAAGAAGAATCGGTCCAGCGAAAGGGGCGCATGAGGCTTCTTTTCTTTCGGGGCGATTTTCAAGGTCTGCACCAGAATAAGCCCGATGACGCAAAGGGCAATCGAGATGATGAATACGATGGTGTCGCCGAATGCTTCGTATAGGAACATGCCGGTCATGGGGCCCGTTGCAAATGCGAGGTTCACGCTGATGCCGAAATAGCCGATTCCTTCGCCGCGGCGGCAGGCGGGCAGGGCGTCGATAGCGACCGTGTTGCTCGCGGTACTTGAAATACCGAAGAACAATCCATGCAAAAAGCGGACTGCGGCAAGAATCACGATGATGCTGACGGCCTTGTAGCCCACAAAGCAGGCAGTGAATGCGAAAAAAGTCCAAAAGTACAAGGGCTTTCGACTGAGTGTATCCACTAGGAATCCGGCAAAGGGCCTGCAGGCAAGCGCGCCTATTGTATAAAGCGAGATGATGATGCCTGCCGTGGCATTGTCCGTCTGGAATTTATCAATAATGTAGAGCGGAAGAATCGGGAGCAGCTGGTAAAAGCTGAAGAACAGCAAGAAGTTCGCGGCGGCAACCGTCACGAAATTCCGCGTCCAAAGTGGAGGTTTTTCTTCGGATAATGCGCTTGTCAAATTTCCGTTAGACATGTCCCTTCCTACTGCCTACCGTCTACTTCCTACTTTCTCTCGAGCATCACGATGGTTTCAAGGTGCGGTGTGCCGGGGAACAAGTCCAGCGGCTGCACTTCACGTACTCGGTAGCCGTAGCGTTCCCATTCGCGGAGCGATTCGGGAATTTCGTCGGTGCCGCAGAAAATATGAGCGACGCGGATGGGCTTACGCATGGCGAGAGCGTGAATCACGCCCGGTTCGCAACCCTTGCGCGGCGGGTCCAGAAGAATCTTTTCCGGTTCACCAGGGACCGGCCGCGGAAGCCTCGTCTGTACGAACATTTCGTCGATCTTGCCTGCGATAAAGCGATAGTTTTTCTTGAGGTACTTCGCCGAGGCCTTGGCGCTTTCGATGGATGGACCTTCCCATTCCACGCCCAGTACCGTCTTGGCGGCTTCGCCGAGAGCAAAGCTGAAAAGTCCGTATCCGCAGTACAAATCCAAGAAATGGTCTTCCTTGGTCAGCGAAAGCACGCGGCTAGCGGCCTTGATCAGGTTGTGGATCTGGCTTTCGTTAATCTGGCTGAATCCCGTGACCGGGTATTTGAGGCTAAACTTGCCCAAAGAAAGGCTCATTTCGCGAGGACCAAAAAGCTGTTTGAAGTTCAGCCCTTCGGTGGGGCGCTTGGCTTCCAGGTAGTAATCCGATTCGGTCGTGTCCACGTAGGCGTGGGCGGCGGTTACGTGGAAGGGTGAAGCCTGCAATGCTTCTGAAATCAGCTTGAGCTTGCGCACGACACTTGCATCAATCTTCTTGATGTTGAAAATCACCACGCGATACTGGTAGGTGCCGCGGATAATAATCCAGTTGAGTGCGTAGGCGAGCGGCTTGTAGGCCGGCGTAATCAGCTTCTCAAACAGAAAATCGTAAATCTTGTTGTGTTCTTCGGGTTCCAGCATTGATTCCTGACGGTCGAATTGCAGGTTGCCCGGTTGCATGAACACGCGGCGCTTGCTCGTGGTGCGGTAAGCGCGGGGGAGCGGGCTCGCGATAACTTTTTGTGGGTTTCCGGCAAGGCGGTTTACATCCCAAAATTCGCGGATGGCCTCGTCTTTAATGCGGAGTTCGTCTTTGTAGTCGAGCATGGCGAGCGATTCGCCGTGGGCGGAATCGGCTTCGCGGGTATAGCCCGGAATCTGATGTGCAATGGCTTGTTCGAAGAGCATGAAACAAATTTAGAAATTTTTATATTTCAAGCTAGCTAATAGGAGGAAACATATGGGATTCAAATTCCCTGCTGCAGTCTTGGCTGCATCTGCTTTTCTAGTTCTTTCTGCTTGTGGCGGAAACGGCTCTACGAATACGGAAGACGACCGCTATTCCGAAATAGACGACGAAGGTGGATCCGAGGGTTCCGAAAACAATAAGGGTTCCAGCGGCACTGAAAAGAATAATTCTTCGAGCAGCTATAGCAGTAGCAGCGATAGGTATGTGACGGAATACAGTTCCTCGATTGCATCTGCCGACGAAGTCTTGAATCCGGAAATCTCCTATGGCGAATTGATTGACCTCCGCGATGGCCAGAAGTACAAGACCGTGAAAATCGGCGTCCAGAACTGGATGGCGCAAAATCTGAATGTCAAGACGGAACGCTGCCAACAAAGCCGATATGTGGAAGGACGCCTCTATGAATGGCCCGATGCTGTTGGCCTTGATTCTTCACACAACTATGATTCCTTCGCTAGCGAGATTCAGGATTCCATTCTTCCCGAGAACCACACGGGTATATGTCCTCCTGGTTGGCACATTCCGACTGTTTTGGAATACAAGCAGTTGTTGACCTTTGTCGCTAACAAGGTGGGCGAAGAACATGTGGGTACAGCTCTTAAATCAAAGTTCCCCAACGCTTGGCCCGAAGAAGAAGACGAAGAAAGGCCGACAGATGAGTTTGGCTTTTCGATTGTATTCGTCGGTTATATAACGGATGATCTCCGGTATGCAGGATACAGCGCATCCACTTGGTTTGGCGATGCGACAGAAAACGTTTTCTGGTCTTCCCTCCCTGATATGGGCGGTTATGCCTTCGGTTTGGGTGTCGACAAAACTTCAAAGGCAACTATTGGCGGCTATACCCGAGATGCATATTTGCCGGTACGTTGTCTTGAAAATAGGGACTTTGATGAAGGCAAAACGGCTGCCCCCCAAAAAGGCTCCGTATACGATAGCCTTGAAAATACCTTGACGGATTTACGCGATAACAAAGTCTACAAGACGGTGGTTATCGGTACTCAAATTTGGATGGCAGAGAACCTGAACTATGTAACGGAAGGGGGCTATGCCGATGATTTGGATCGTAGCCGCTGCTTTGGGGACATGCAATTTTATTGTGAAGACTATGGTCGACTTTACCGTTGGTCTGGTGCCATGGATATTCCCTATGTGTACGCCGAAAAGCAATATGACGATACCTTGATGCACCAGGGGCTTTGTCCGCAGGGTTGGCACTTGCCTACGAAGGCTGAATTTGACACGTTGATTTCGCATACAGGCGGCTTCAATCATGCCGGAAAGAATTTAAAGTCCGTCGATTTGTGGCGCAATGGAGCCCCGCTTGAAGATGATTATTCCTTTAATGCCAAGCCTCTTTCCACTTACGATGAATGGGAACGAATAAATAATATCACAGATTACGCCACCTTCTGGAAAACCAACAATCATGCGGACTCTGCAGATGTGTTGTACATTTCGGAGGGGCATGACAATGTTGCCGAAAAGCCTTATCTCAGGTCCAAGTATAAATTCCATGCCGTTCGTTGTCTGAGAAATGAACCTGGTTTTTATGTGTCTCATGCTGTGTATGATAGCTATGTAGATGAACGTGACAGTAAGACTTACAAAACGGTGAAAATCGGCGAAGATACTTGGATGGCCGAGAACCTGGCTTATGCAGGCGACAGCGATCTGCTTGCTGAAGAATCCTGGTGCTATGAAGATGATGAAAGCAACTGCAAGGTTTATGGCCGCCTTTACAGCTGGAATGCGGCGACTCTCAACGGCACAAAGCAGGGCTCGTGCCCCGAAAAATGGCATGTGTCTACCAAGGATGATTGGGAAAATCTCATAAACGCCGTCGGGAACGATCCTAGTGTGGGTAAACTGCTGAAGGATCCTGCCTTCTACAAGAGCGGTCCTATGAACAAGAATGACTACGGCTTCTCGGCTCTTGGTGCGGGCGTTGTCGATACGGCGTATCATGGCCTGGAGACCGAGGCTCATTTCTGGACTGCCAACGCCTACAATGACAGTACTGCCTACTATTATTCGATGGCTGTTGGGTCCAAGAGCGTGACGAAACTGGTCAAGGATAAAAAGCAGGGCCGTTCTGTACGCTGCGTTTTGGATAGGTAAGGGGGAAAACTATGAATCTTATTCTTAAACTTTCGGTGCTTTTGACCGCTACAATGGTTTTGGTGAGCTGCAAAGGAAAAAGCAGCTCGGGACCGTACGATGACGATTTGTATCCGGATGATGGACTTTCTAGCGAGGTGTCCTCCAGTTCGTTAGGGACTTCTAGCAGTTCATCTGCAGGCAATTCAAGCTCCTCGTCTCAGGGCGTGCAGAGTTCTTCGTCTTTGGAGCTGTACTTCTCTTCGTCTTACGAGCAATCATCGTCAAGTCGTGTGGTTGCTGTTCAGGATTTTGATACGACCTTTACGGATCCCAGAGATGGCAAGACGTACAGAACGGTGCTCCTTGGAAGTACGTTGTGGTTCGGACAAAACCTGGATTATGCTCCTGAAGGATACTGCTACCAGGATTACGAACCGAACTGCGCAAAATACGGAAGGCTCTACACCTATGCAGTAGCTAATACCGTTTGCCCTTCGGGCTGGCATCTTCCGTCGCAAAACGAATATGACGGCGCTGTAGCGTTTCTTAAACAGCACTTGGGTGCTCCGGAATATCCGAGTGATTGGACGGAAAATTATCTCGGGGCGACTTTCGGCTGGACGTATGATATGCCTAGCAAGGATCTGTACGGGTTCGCCTTGCTTCCGGCGGGTTATCGCGATCCCAATGGAAACTATTATGACGCAGGTATTGCGGCCCACATGATCACCTCTAACGAAAGTGACCTTAACGGCGGGTATCCTTTTAGGCGAGCCTATCAAACCTACAAAACCGATGATAGCGTGGTGCATTTTAGCATCATTGACTTTGTGAATGCCGCCGGTAATTATGATAATGCGTATTCCGTGCGTTGCATCAAGGACAATTCCGTAGCTTTGCCTGCTGGTATTGACGAAGTTCGAGCCGGCCCGAGAGTCGTTGAAGATTGGACCGAACCCCCGGCTATTCAGAAATATACGGGGCCTTTTGGCGAATATGTGGATGAACGTGATGGGCACGTTTATAATACGATTGAAACTGATAGCCAAGTCTGGATGTCCAGCAACATCAATTATGCGACGGAAAATAGCGCTTGCTATGAAAGAAGCGAATCCTATTGTGATTTCTTGGGGCGCCTGTATAAGCAGAGTGATATTTTCGAGGCTTGTCCCGAAGGCTGGAGAATTCCTTCGACTAATGATTGGGATAAGCTGAAGGCTTATGCGATTGCGACGAACGGAGGAATTGAATCTGTCGAACCGTTGCTCAAGTCGACAACCCGCTGGGGTGCGGACCGGTCCTTTGCATACGATGCCTTGGGCTTGACTATTTACCCTGCTGGGGTAAAGAAGGAACGAGCTGGGGATTACGTGTCTTACGGATACATTGCTATTTACTATACAGTCGACTCCTCGGCCTCGGATACGACCCGTATCTTGTCGGTTACCACTCTCGACAAAACATTTAAAATAGGTGCTTCTATGTCTTATTACACGGATTACTGGCTTTCGATCCGCTGTATGAAGGACAAGGAATAGCTGATTGTACAAAAAAGACCCTTCCGAAGAAGGGTCTAAGAGCGGCGGACCGGGATCGAACCGGCAACCATTAGCTTGGAAGGCTAAGGCTCTACCATTGAGCTACCGCCGCGAGCAAGTCCAATTATACAAAAATCCGCCTATTTTCAAAGGGGTTCGTTAAAAAGTTCTTGCATTTTTTATTAAAAAAACTATATTTACCGCCACAATAACAATTTTACCTAGAGGTAGCTTAACTTGGCGTTACAAAACCCCCGCGACCGTCGCATGCCGAACAGACAGAGTGACGGAACCCGCATTAACGAAGACATTCGCATTTCCCCGATCCGTCTTGTAAAGGAAGATGGCGAGGCCGTCATCATGGATACCAAACAGGCTCTCCAGATGGCCAAGGACGCCGGACTGGACCTGGTGGAAGTGTCTCCCAATGCTAAGCCGCCTGTATGCCGTATCATCAACTACGGCAAGTTCAAGTTTGAACAGATCAAGAAGGCCAAGGCCGCAAAGGCCAAGCAGCACGTGGTGAAGCTTAAAGAAATCAAGATGCACCCGAAGACTGCCGAGAACGACTACCTGTACAGGATCAAGCAGGCCGCTGAGTTCTTGCAGGATGGCATGAAGGTCAAGCTTATTATGCAGTTCCGTGGGCGCGAAATGGCGCACATGGACTACGGCAAACGCCTGATGGAGCGTGCTAAAGAAGACTTGCTCCAGTACGGCGATCTGGAAATGGACTCCAGGGTCGAAGGCAACACAATGCTTTCTATCTATGGTCCAAAACGCGGTGCAGGTACTGCCAAAAAGCAGGCCCCGGCACCAAAGCCCGTAACCGAGCCCATGGCAGCAGGTGAGGCTTCAACTTAATAACCTAAAGAGGTAAAAATGCCTAAGATGAAAACACACAGCGGTGCTAAGAAGCGCTTCCGCCTGACTGGCTCCGGCCACGTCAAGTTCAAGCGTGCTGGCATGCGCCACATTCTTGCCAAGATGTCCACGAAGCGTAAGCGTAACCTGCGTAAGGGCGCTCTCGTTAAGAAAGTTGATGTTTACCATGTCAAGCGTCTGCTTGTCGTTGCATAAGGAGTGTAAGAATGCCACGCGCTAAAACCAGAGTTCCTTCCCGCGAACGCCGCAAAAGAATCCTCAAGGCCGCCAAGGGTTTCTATGGCCGTCGCAAGAGCAACCTTCGCCTTGCCATTGACGCCGTAGCCCACGCCGGTCAGTATGCCTACGCTCACCGCCGCGACAAGAAGGGTGACTTCCGCTCTCTGTGGATCACTCGTCTCAATGCCGCTGTTCGTGAACTCGGCATCAGCTACAGCCAGTTCATTTACAAGCTTTCCAAGGCCAACATCAAGATGAACCGCAAGGTTCTCGCCGATATGGCCGTCGCCGATCCGGAAGCATTTGCCAAGGTCGTCGAAACTGTGAAGGCTGCTTAATTGAGCTGAAGCCTAGCTTCATCTTCACGCGAGAAATTGCACCCTGCTCTAAACGAGCGGGGTGCTTTTTTGCTGGAGAATGTGCAGCAGGCCTTAACTAAAGATGTTGCTCATCAGCATCGCGGAGCATACTACAAAGACCATTACCGTAATCATTCCGAGAATTTTCCATTTTAGGGAGAACCCGTTCTGGTTAACACCAAGCCCAACATAAGGCAGAAAACTAAGTAGGGCGGGCATAATATAGCGGAAATCGTTGCTGCAGGCATAAGGATATTTGTAGCGGCAGTAGGCGAGAGCGGCGAGGAATGCGACTCCTTGAATGAACAAAATCCAATGGTAAATGTCAAGCTTAGTTTTCCACCAGCCTCGAATTGCGAAAATGATTAATCCGAGTAGCGATAGGCTCATTAACAATGCAAGGGTGTTTCCGGTTGAAGTGTTGACTAGTTTCCATTCACCAAATAAAGATGACTTTAAAGCGAAATTAAGGAAGTATTCCCTGCCGAACCCATCGGCCCATCCGTTGGTGTAAGGTTCCGTCAAAAATGATTTCAAATCGAAATACAGATAGTTCTTTGCTTCGTTACCGACTCTTAGGCTAGAATTTAAACTGCTTGCGTTGGCGACGAAATTACCGTCATGAGATAAATGCCCTGCGACAATTCCAATAAAAACAAGCGACAGTAAAACCCATCCGACAATTTCTGTTTTGTAGGGGCGATGCAGCTGATTCGTTTTTACAAAGCCGATAAAGGCGAATAAGATTACAAGACCGATAGTGACGTAGCCTGTGGATTTTGTCCAAACCGCAAGTGCTGCGCTTGTGGTTGCGACAATGAGGTGTAGCCCTTTTCCGTTTTTGATATAGTTGAATCCAGCTAATAGGCATGCAACATGTAATGCATAGAATAGTTGATCGTTTCCGATTCTTGGTGCGACTAGGAGTAGGGTGGGCCAAACGGTCCAAAGTATAGCCGCAATTTGCAGAGGAATGCCGGAAACAAATTTTTTCAATATGATTAAACCGCATAACAGTAAGAAGATTGAGAGGGCTAGGCTGAACGCCTGTACTCCTGAACTAGAGGCATAGCCAATCAGCCCGCTAAGCAAAAATGAAGGAACTGCGCTTGTGTAGTAAACGGGTGGGTGGTAACAAGTCCAACAGTCTTTTGCGTCAGGAATAGAATGATTGTCTACGATATATTGAATATAGGAGAGGTGACCTTCCACGTCCATCGTAAACTGGGTGTATGGCATGGCGTAGAACATCGCAAAACGTAGGAATACACCGATAAGAATACATAGAAGTAAAAATCTATTCAGCTTAAAACGCTTCGCGATCGATGCCACGGTTAATCCTGTGAAAATCGCTATCATCAGCTTCATAAAGAACAATAGCGTACTGTAATCTTTCGGGAAAATGTTGATTCCTGCGATTCCTCCTTTGTTCATCAAGTTTATTTCGTAATGAGTCCTGTTTCCTACGCGATGCGGTGATGTAACGGAGTCTTTAAGCCAAAAGCCTTTGCCGAAGTTGCATCGGTCGTAGTTCATTAAAGAAATTGCGTTGCCATTGACGATAATGGATTCTGCGCAATCATCGGGAATAATGTTGATGTCGTAGGGTGCATTTAACGGATTGGACACAACAAAGCTGACGCTGAATCTTTCGCCTACACCCATACTTTGCGATAGTGGGAGTATAATGGGGCTCTCTGTAAGTCCTTGGTGCAGAACGATGTTTTCTACTCGAACCTGTCCGTAATGGAGAATGCCGAAGCATATTAGAATGCCGATGACGCAATAGAGTTCTAAAGACTTGGATAAATTTTTCATGGTTATTTCTTCTCGTGATAATCTTCTTCAGTGTTTACATTCCAGAGATTGGTCTTGTCGGAGAAGCCTTCGCGTATGCACGTGACCGCTTCCATGGCGGTAAGCATGCTGTGGTCCATGTTGTTGTATTTGTGCATGCCGTTACGGCCCATGGGGAATAGGTTTTCGATGGTGTCGAGATAGTCGCGAATCTTCGCGAATTCTCCGTAAGTTCCGAAGTAGGCGGGGTATGCCTTTTTGATGTGGTATACTACAGAATCTCGGACAGACTGAGGCTTTGCGACGTGAATCTTGTCCAGCTCGTTAATTGCTAATTGAATGAAATCGGCGTCCGGCATTGTCCACATGTCATCGCCCTCGTTGACAAAATATTCAAGTCCAATCCAGATTTTGGATGGGTCGCTAACTAGGTAAGGACTCCAGTTGTTGAATATCTGAATGCGACCCAATTTCACGTCACTTTCCTGAACATAAATCCAGTTGTCGGTCGTGCCAATTTCCAATTTGTCAAGCAGTAGCCCTACAGTTATAAAGTCGCGATAAACGAGACCTTCTGAAATTTGCCTGATTTCTGTTGGCACGGGAGTTGCTCCGTTAGACAACGCTGCGATTAAGTCTTTTACCGGCATGGTGCTGAGAAAATAATCGCATGGATAGGTCGCTTTTGTGATTAAACCATCTGCATCGGTGCTCTCAACGACGACACTTTCTATGCGGTTGCCATTCTTGTTGCGGTTCACGCCAACAATTTTCGCATTCATGTGAATTTCTCCTCCCAACTCCGTCACTTTCCCGGCGACGGTTTCCCAAAGCTGACCAGGACCGAATTTCGGATAGAGAAATTGTTTGATAAGGCTTGTTTCGGTGTCTTTCTGATGGATGTCGGAGGAATTTGCGAATGTTTGTTTGAGTGCGTGAAGAATGGTCTTGGTGATAGAAAGCCCCTTGATACGTTGGCCGCCCCATTCTGGACTAATCTTGTTGCAGGGAACTCCCCAAAGTTTTTCGGTGTAGTCCCTAAAGAATGTTCGATAGAGCTCGACGCCAAAGCGGTTTATCATAAAATCTTCAAGGCTTTTTTCTTTGCGTTTGGGGAGTAGCTGCACTTTCAGGTAACTCATGCCAATCTTGAACATCCGCCAAAGACCTAGATTGCGAATGGTGTCTCGGTTTAAACTGATGGGGTAATCAAATAGCTTTCTTAAGAAGAGAATCCGGGAAAGTCGACTGCGACAAAGCATTACCAAGTCGTCCTTCTCCGGATTGGGCTCATTCGGAGATTCTAAGGGCAATATATCTAGCCACCAACTCATAACGGAGTCATTCTTACTAAAGAATCTGTGCCCGCCAATATCCATTCGATTCCCGTTGTGGTTGACTGTGCGCGAAATTCCACCGATGATATCGTCCATCTCGAAAATAAGGGGCTTTATATCTGTTGTACGGAGCAATTCTAAGGCTGCAGTCAATCCTGCTGGACCTGCGCCTGCGATAATGGCAATTTTATTAGTCTCTTTTCCCGAAGTCATCCGTTTTCTTTTCCTTAAATAAGATCAGTTTACGACTGCAAAAATTCCACAACAAGACTATGGTGGCGGCAATCATCTTCGAAATCATTTCTTGTACGCAGAAAAAGTTGACTAGTAGCAACATCAATAGTTCGTTGATTCCAACACCGATGAAACCCACAATGGCGAATACGGAAAACTCTGCTAGTTTTCGATTTTCTAGTCGTCGTTCGCAATCGGAGAATACCCAGCTTATGCTTAGGGCGTAATTTAAAGTGAGCCCAGCTATTAAACCCATAAGGTTTGCTAGCAGATAATGCCATTCAAGGGCGTACAGGCAGAGTGCGAAAAGCCCGAAATCAATGACAAAGGCGAATCCACCCACTAGAGAGTAACGTGCTAGTTGGGCTAGCACCATACAAAACGCAGACATCACTCGGAAATTCTGTTAATTAACTATAAAAGCAACGAACCTCTAAACCACTCCCCATAAGGGTTCGCCTTCGGACTGGGGCTGTAGTTTCCATCTTCACATTTCCAGAATTCGCTTTCATAAGTTTTGTGGTTGACTTGCGGTTCCGTTGACATTATTTCATTTTCGCAATCTTCAATTAGGAAGAATACAGAAAAATAATCATCAGTAGAGACACATTCCCCACTAGGTTTCACTTTCGTGAATTCCAGTTCGCCATCGGCAACATGACTCAAAACACTTCCAGTAAGCAAGCCGCCGCCATCTACAAACGTTATAAAGTATTGGCAACTTTCATTCTTTTCTTTTAGACGATTTTTCATTATTTTCGCCGTCATCGGAAAACACCGTGAAACGTCGTTTTCTTCAATTTTAACTAAAGGCGATTTTAGCTCCATCGTGTTTACATTCAACGTCAATTCCGCAAAATCTATACAATTCATACTTGGCAATCCGTTGTATGCAATTACATGTTCGTCAAAAGAAAGCTGTTCAACACTCGAAGCATACTGCAAGACATAATTTTCGAGTGTTTGATCATATTTGATTGTTATTGCCGTATCGCTAGGAGATATAGTTGACAAAGGCTCTCGCCCGCCAGCACTAAAAGAGCTTGAACTTTCACCCCCTTTTGACGAAGAAGACGGTGTTACCCCTCTACCCGTTGAATTTTGGGCATTCCTTGACATTTCAAAACACCGATTTGTAGCGATAGCGCTAAAATAAGTTATCAAGATATTCGCAGAATCAGATCCTATTGCCTTTACTCGACAAGCGGCATCAAATGCTCCTTCCTTACAACCTTCACTAAGGCTAAAGAATTCGCTATTAGACTTATTATCGCAATTAGTCTTGAACTCGGCAAAAGCAGAATCACAGGATTGTTCGAGTCCTTCCGCTTTCAAGGTTGTCACCGCAACAGAACCGGAAATTTGTATGGTCATCGCTATGGAAGCACTATCCGCGGTACACTCTGCACGAGCGCCCGAGCCATCATCCAAAACGGCCAACCTACCTCCGTCTATTTTGGCATATGCAGCCTCGTTCAAATCCAAGCCATAATCATACCAATCGTTCACCTGTTTCTCTAAAAGAGCATTCTGGTCTTCGATTGTACCGCCAGATACCTTGTTCGATTCAGAACAAGATTCCAGCAACAAAGTAAGCGAACAAAGCAATAGTAATCCGGAATCAAATCTCATTGTCAAGAAACCCTAAAAAATTCCTTACTCGTTCCAAGTTGTGTCGCAGACCATTTCGTTTTCCGTATCGCCTTGGCAATGCACGGTAGGCAATTCTTCCGCTTCGGGGAGATTTGCAATAAACGATTCGCATTCGCCCTTGAATGTATTGGCGATAGTCCTGAGTTCAGTCTGGTCCGCGGCCTTGACTACACAGGACATTTCGAGGGAAGCGCCGCAACCGTCATTGTAAATCCTATAAATGCCGCCTTTCTCGTTGCATTCGGCAACAAAATCTATGCTATCGGACACACAAAGTTCCGTCTTTCCTGCAAAGGTTTTATAGTGCAAATCCTGCATATAAAGCGACCCTTCGTTTTCCTTGAGGAGAATGGTTGCATCATCGTATTGATCAAGAATGGTGCTATAGCCAGGAATCTTTTCCTTTTTAGACTTGTAAAAGGAAATACCTTTTTCTTCATCATACAGATTTACCCAACAACTTCCGCTGGACTTTATCTCGTTGTACACAACTTCCTTCCCGGTCGTAAACGTAAACAAGACCGGCGAGAGAGTGAGCGTCGGATCATCTGTCGGTGTCACGTCGTTAACATCGTCAGAAACAACAGCCTTATTGCTACTCCCAAAGGAATCCAGCATACTGTTCATGAACGCGATGTCAGCATCGGACAGTGTTTCCGCAGTGGAGTCTATTCCAACGGAAGTTCCCGCTCCTTTATCTTCGGAGCAAGCAGCAAGAGCAATCACTGCTGCGGCAGAAATAATGATTCGTTTATTCATGGTTATGCTCCTTATTTTTAAGTGAGGTTTCATTGTTCTGAATTTTTTCTGTAAGCGGGAACATTTGCATATTCAATCGGTACACTCGGTTTCCGCCCTTTTTTGCTGTCGCAATAGATATGATTCTTTTGCGACAAGTTTCCAGTTCTTTTAAAATTTCGGCATAGTCTTCATCGTCTATTCCCATAGTGATGCCCGTAAAATTTCTCTCATCTATGGGGTATTTTTCAATAGCTTCTTTTGCAAAATCAGCCATTTCCTTATGCATTTCGCGAACGAGCACCGGCATGGCGGCAACTGACATCTGAAGCGACCGATCCACCTGCTCGTACACATCATCCGCAGTCTTCTTCAAGAACTTCGCTCGGGTCAAAAACGCCAACGCATTGCGAACTTCCTCGGCTGAGAAAGCACCTCCACACGCCTTGGCAACTTCCAAAGGCTTCGCTCCGGGCATCATGGGAGCAAGTTCGCGCAACACAGGATATTTCCACGATTCGTAAAAAGAGACTGATTCCCCCTCTAAAACACGAACCTTGTGAGCACAGGCAATTTCCTTCATTTCTGTATAGGCGGCCTTTTTGTCAGCATCACTCTTTGCCTGTCCAAATTTCACAAGTTGTCTAAAATACTCTCTTTCTGCACCCACAAGCTCCATCGCGTCAGCGGCACGTTCTATTCCATTCTTCGACAAGCCACTCTTGCCTTCACACACAAGTTTCATATAATTGGGTGAAGTAAATCCGCCCTTCTTTGTAAAATCACGCCAAGAAAAAGCAGACGTCCGCTTTTTCCATTGGTAGTAATCGTTCATGAACGAACGGTAATCTTCGTACTCAATCACAGATTTCATTATATCTTAAATATACCGATTTATTATGTGGGTGAGAGATGTGATTCTATACAAAAATTACGATTTTAATTCAAAATGTATAATTTTGCGTATAAAATCAAGAAACGGGAAATTTTTTATACGGGATGGGTAAAGAAAAACCACTAGCGAGGCTAGTGGTTCAAAAGATTTATGGTTTCAGAGCAAGAAACTCTTCTTCAATAGACTTGTTTTTTTTTGCGATAATTACAAAGCTTCGACTTCTGCTTGAGTAAGTCCTGACGCTGCGACAATTTTTTCAATGGGAACATCCATGGTTTTAAGTGCCCGAGCCATTTCGCGAGCCTTTTTTTGTTCGCCTTCAGCAAGGACAATTGCACGGGCGCGAACCCTTGCCAATGCCATACGGTCCAATTGCTCTTCCGTAAATACCATGTCGTCTGCCTGTTCCTTGAGTAGTTTGTCTGACGCTTTGTTTACCAGCAGCCTGTTGATTGCCTTTGCAATGACATCGTCATTGAAATCTGGGAGGTTTTCGGCCGAGCCCGCATGCTTGAGCAAGTAAAGCCAGCGGTCCTCATCATTTTTGAGGTCTTCAAAGGTCTTGGTGAACTTCGTCAGATCATACATAATATACTTAATCTTTTCGCTCAATGTCAAGCCTTTCTCGTTTCGTACCGCCCAGGTCCCACGAAAGTCGTTTTGTTTGCCCACAGGAAAGTCGCAAATCCAAATGGCGTACGTGGGTGGAATTTCATATCGATGAACTTCACGCTTGGCGCGTTCTTCGTCAGAAATGTCTACGGAAAGTTGGCCGAAATTAATCTGGTCCCATTCATATTTACTTTGTAGTACAAAAGCGCTGTGCTGCAAAAGGACTCGATCCACAAAATAGTCCGGCCTAGCTTTCTGCATTTCGACATTAAAACAAAGTCCGTTTGAAGTTGTGGCACGGATGTCGAGTCTGAACTGCTTTACAGCGGGGAAGATGATGTTGATTTCGGTGTTCTTGATAACTACGGATTCAATCCTGTTTCTTTCATCTGTCTGAAAGACACCGTTCAAGAAACTGAGAAGGGTGTGTTCGTCGCTCAAGAAAGCCTTGAAACCTGCGTCGTAAAGTGGATTGATATACTTGTGTTTCTTGATTTCTTCGACAGTTTTCTCAACTAGAAATTCGTGGCTGAGATTCCTGTTGACCAAGTTTATCGGCAAAATGCCGTTGTTTTCAGAAGTCATTTCTTTTCCAAAAGCCGGGTACGCCCCCGTTGGGCGAATAAGGACTGTCCCTATCTTTATATATACACGCTTTTTTCGAGCAGTTGAGGGTCGTTTTTGATGTAAAAAGATGTTTGCTATTGGGGATGGGTGGGTGGGGAATGCTAGAGCGGGAAAAGGGATTGATTCGTCGCTAGTCTCCGGTCTGCGACCGGCTAGCTCCTCACCCTGGCGGGCCTCCCGCCCTTTAGGGCGTGAGTTCCTAAATAATTCGCACGCGCTTCGCGCAACTCATTATTTAGTCGGCCCCTCTTCTCGTCTCCGAGTCCCGTCACGCGAATAAAAAAGAACGCCACCGTTAAGGTGGCGTTTCTTTTTTAGAGCGGGAAAAGGGACTCGGACCCTCGACCCCGACCTTGGCAAGGTCGTGCTCTACCAACTGAGCTATTCCCGCGGGGTGACCCAATTATAGAATAATAAATTCACTATGTCAAGGGCTTATGCAGAGAAAAAATCAAAATTCCGTTCTTTTTGCCCCTTAATTCGAAAAATCCGGCTTTTACGCTCAAAAAACCGTGGGGGAGGGGTAGTGGCAGGCGTATATAAAGGTCTTCGGAAATCAAGAAATCCTGGCCGAGTTTGGAGCAGAGGGTTTGGATTCGGGAGGTGGTGTTCAGTACGTCGCCGTGGTAGGCCATTTCGCTGCCGAAGTTTCCGACTTCGGTGGAGATGACTTTCCCGCAGTGGGCGGCCGCCTTGAATGCGGGGACTACGCCGTAGCGTTTCTTGAACTTGTATGCAGTGCGTTCCAGGCATTCGGCAAAATCGTAAAAGCAGTCGATGGGTCTGGCCTGTTTTCGGCAGTCGCTGATCTTCCAGGTCAGGAAGACTCCGATGCAGTGCGTTCCAGGCATTCGGCAAAATCGTAAAAGCAGTCGATGGGTCTGGCCTGTTTTCGGCAGTCGCTGATCTTCCAGGTCAGGAAGACTCCGTCGCCTGCAATCTGGTAAATTTCGCCGTGGTTTTCTTCGCAGCAGTTTGAAAGCAGACGGTAGTAGTCACGGATAAAGTTGCTGTACTTGACGTGTCCCAGTTCTTCGGCGATTTCGGTGGAATGCTTCATGTCGATAAACATGAATACCAGGTCTTCTTCTTTGGGATCCTGGTTTTTGCCGAGCAGGGTGTTGATGAAGACGCGGGTTCCGAATTTCTTGTGGACCGAACGGATAAAGGTAATCAGGTGTCCGAGCATAAACAGCTCGAATATCAGAATGTGGGTCTTGGGCTGTTTAAAGACGTTCTGTACGTGCTGCAGGGCGGCTTCGTTAATCAGGCCTTCGCTGCGGTCGATATCCCAAATGAGAATGCAGAGAATGAGGTTTGCGCAGATGCTTGCCAAGAAAAACCAGGAACGGATAATGAGGGCCGCTGCAACGGGCCTTTTGTCCATTTCGTCTTGCAGAATCATCACGTCGTAAATGGCGTGAGAAAGGCCTGTGAGTAGGGACAACTGCAGCATGAATAGCATCCGGGTCGAATCAAATCCGTTGCCGGAGCCGTAAGTCAAAAGGGCCGAGGCGCTCAAGGTAAAAGCAACCCAGGTCAAGATATAGAAAGCAATCGCTTTGCACTTACGCTGCGTTAATCGGGTAATGGCCATAGCACCTTCAGTGGATAAATAGCGGCAACGCCCAAATCATGGCGATAATGATGATGTCTTTGTACGATTCGTCCAAAAGAAGGGTCGATGCCAAAAAGAAGATGGTGGTAGATAACGTCAGGAAAATCAGGAGCGGGATCCGCTTCTTCAATTTTTTCTTGAAATTATTTTTTTTCCTGGTATCCATATCTATCTATATAATCTAAATTTTATAAAAAAGTTTTATTGTAATATTTTTATTCGTTTGTAAAAGATGTTTTGTGTTTACGTTCACATCCCTTTTTGCCGCCATATTTGCGATTATTGCGATTTTCGCGTAATGCCCTCGCAGTCGAGGCTTTTTGGCGAATACGCGGATTTGTTGTGTAAGCAAATTGTATGTTTTAAAAATAGGCATCCGGGGCTGCTTTCGACCGCGGAAACCCTTTATTTGGGCGGGGGGACGCCTTCGGAATTACCGCCGGAATTTTTGGAGAAAATTTTGGGCTGCCTTCAGTCGGTAGGGGTGGATTCTTCGAAATTGAAAGAATTTTCCATGGAATTCAACCCGGAATCGACAAATAAGGCTACGCTGCAAAACGCATTGGATTTTGGCGTCAATCGCGTCAGTCTCGGCCTCCAGAGCTTCGATCCTGAAATTCTGAAGACCGTTGGCCGATCCCATTCGGTAGAAATGGGAGTGGCGGCCCTGGAACTTTTGACTTCTACGCCGAATTTGCAGGTAAATGCGGACTTGATGTTCGATTTGCCGGGGCAGACTGTTGAAGGTTTTTTGGCTGATGTGGACAGGCTTTCGGACTATCCGCTGAATCACGTGAGTTTTTACGGTTTGAACGTTTCTCCCCGCTCTAGACTCGGGCACCGGGTGGCTCGCGGGGAACTTGCGGTAAACGAGGACTTGTACGAAGCGATGTACATAGGGGGCGTAGAAATCCTGGAGGGCAAGGGACTCATGCGTTACGAGGTTTCGAACTTTGCCCGACCTGGTTTTGAAAGCGCCCACAACCAAAATTACTGGAATCGGGGCGAATATGCCGGTTTTGGACCAGGCGCCCACAGCTATTTGCGTGGAATTCGCTATTATGCTCCTGAAATTTACCCCCGTTGGCGGGAATATGTGCAGTCGGACTGCCCGGAATCCATGCTTTCTCTGGATAAGCTGGATAGGGAAGCTGCCATTATGGAGTTCCTGTGGCTTTCGCTACGTCAATCTAGAGGAATTTGTTCTGAAGACCTCAAAAAAATGGGAATTTCTTTGGATAAATCGGTGTGTGAACGCTGGATTTCGAAGGGCTTTCTAAAGCACGAAAATCTGTCAAATTTATTACAACGTAAATCTTGCTTGCGCCTTGAAGGACGCGGCTGGATTTTTATGGACGACATCGTTACAGACCTTGCAAATACTTATTCCAACTTGGAATAATCAAATTCGGAAATATCCTGCGATTCGTGTCACAACGTAAATTTTTGTTGTCCGTTTTCTGAAAAAAAATCATATCTTTGGAAAGGATAGTTTGCAAAGAAATGTTTGCAGAAATCGGTCGCTTTTATTGAGGTTGTAATGCGTTTCCTTAAAGGTCATTTTCTTTCGGTTGCTTGGCTGTCGATGCTTTGTCTTTCGACAGGCTCTTTTGCTGATGACTTGATTCGTTGTGTAGACGAAAAGACCTTGGAAACGCTGGAATCAGAAGATCCTTGCAAGTTCTACCGAATCAACGATGGCCGTACGGCTAGCCTCTGGGTTGTTCCTGAAGGTGAAGATCCTAAGGATAAATCCCTTGCCGTTCCAGGTGCCGAGTTTTTTGTGTATGCTCCGCAGGAACAGAAACTCGATTCCATAAAGCTCCGACTCAAATCCGATGATTCCGAAGTCAAGAACCTTACGGCGGTGACAGCGGCCGATGATGGCTTGGTAAAGATCGGTGTCTCGAGCCCTTATGGAGTGTACAACATTAACTTGGGTACATCGGACGACGATGTGGCGACCCGTCCGATTGTAAGCATTGTCTATAACTTTTACGTGCCCCGCCTTAAGTACATCGTCAAAGGCGAAGAAGTGACCGACGTGTCCAAACTTCAGTACGAAGTGGGCGATACCATGCATGTCGATGTAGAGGCGATTATTCCGATGGGCCCCAAAAAAGGCCTCGTTGATTCCGGCCTTACGAAGACGTTCTATTTTGCACCCTCTGGCGAAAGCGAAAACCTGAAGTTCCTGAGCGCAGGCGGACAAGACTTGAAGCTTTCTGATGAAACCATCCGCTTGGATATTATCGACGGCCGTGGCAAGTTCATGATCGTTGCGCCCAAGGCCATCACCGATGGTTCCGGCTTTAGCATGAACGCTTACAAGAACCCCAGGGACACGACTGAGTTTATTTTGACGGAACCGTTCCCGGGAAAATACCAGTTTACAAACCCCGACATGCCGACTCTTGATAATGCCGCCATTTACGATCGCGATGGCGATGGCATTGGTGACAGCATTGCGACCTGGTTCGGCGGTAAGACCGATTCCATGTCGGTGGATTCGTTCTTCTACAGCTGGCCGGATGACAAGTCCTTCAAGGAATTCGCTGGCGATAAAACGCGCGATGGCGATGTGTATGGACTTCCCGGAGTGAAGGTTGAACTGCAGACCGATTCTGCAACGGGTGCGGTCAAGGCTTATGTGTGCTCGGTCGGTAACCGCTGCGACTGGTTGAAGACTTCTCTGGCCGACAGTATCGGTGCCGCTATTCAATCGGCGACGCTGCTCAAGGGCGGCGATGGAACGGATACCATGATTGTCCGCTTCAACAAGGAGATGGACCCGTCCTGGACGAGCGGTCTTGGCTTGCTGCTCAACAGCAATCCGATTGATGTGAATGCGATTTCCAAGAAGGGGAACCAGTGGGTGTTCACGGTGGAATCCGGTGTCGTGTCGGTTGGCGACATGCTCAAGATTTCGACGATCTGCTCCAGCAAGGATTGCCCCGATGGAATCCTCACGGCTGCCGACGGCGTTCCGACAAGTGCGAACAACCAGGAAGTGCCGGTGCAGAATGCGGGCCGTATCTACGTGGACAACGACAAGAACGGCTTCTATGACCGCGACGGTGATGGCCGCATGGATTCCACCTCGCTTGGCTTTGAAACTCCCATTACCGAAGACGACCTCAAGAAGATGGACATTGCCTTCTACTGGCTCGATAACGATGGCGAACTCGTTGCCATCAAGCCGAACCTTGCGGACCTTACGATTTCGTCTGACGGCACGCTGCTTGGCTTTGCACTTGATCCTGAAAAGTACGATGTCAAGAATATGCTGACAGGAATTGACAAGTCCTATTCGAAGGGTGGCAAGATTGAATATGGCTACGCCGTCGTCAAGAATACGATTACCGTCGAGGGCAAGAGCATCGAAGATCCGGATTCCTTGTACGGTATGAACGACTACATGGCTCCGGTGATTTCTTCCACGTTCCTGAATCCGGAATCGTTCCAGATGATGGAACCGGATAAGTTCAAGATTACCTTCTCCGAAGCCATGGACAAGAAGAACGTGAATCTCACGGATGATTGCCTCGCCTTCTATGTAGACGGGGAATGGGTTCACTACAGCTTGACTTCTGCAGAATGGAACGAAAAAGGTACCGAGCTTACGTTGTACATGGAAGCGGGTTTGGATCTCGCTACTCGCATGAACCCGGCGGACTCCGTACGCTTTGACAACTTTACTAGCGGTCTTGTGGACAAGAAGGGCAACAAGGTTTCTGAAAAGTCGCCGGCCGTCATGGTTGAAGGCGATCCCCGCGTCATTATGAAGACCAATTCCTTTGCAGACTTGAACAAGGCCGAAGAACTGAGCGACCGCGTAAAGCCTTTCACAATCGAACACGTGAAAGAAGCCAAGGAAGCGTCTGACCAGTCTTCTCTGGGCGTGCTCATGGATATCGGTTATTCTACCATTATGGCGAAGGATTCTACGGGTGACGTGGTGCCGAATATGGAAGATATCGGACTTCACTGGGAACTCTATGTGTACACCAACATCGGTAACTATGTGGGTGGCGCTTCGGGCAGCATCGCTTGCGATGATCCGTTCTTTGACGGCAACTGCCTTGAAAATCCGGACAAGCTCTACGTTCGCTGGAACATGCGCGCCGACAATGGCCGCAAGGTGGGCGCCGGAATCTATCTCGCAAAATTCAGAGTAAAAGTTTACGGAGCTAAAGAAGACTTTAAGGTTGAAAGAATCTTTAGATGGGGCATTTCTGCAAAGAGATCCAAGTAAAGGTTCTTTTAGAGGGTACGAACATGAGAAATACGATTAAATTCATACCGATGCTTTTGTTGTCTGCGGTGGCATGCTTTGCCGCGGACATTGAAATTCCCGCCCCGGAAAACCCGGCGACGGGTATTTGGATTCAGCAGATTGGCGATATCGTGCCCCATGCTGCGACCAAGGCGACTCTGTACTATACCAAGTTCAGAGAAAAAGATCGTGTTAAAAGTATTAGTTACCAGTACAATGGCGCTGGCTACCTGTTGATGAAACCTTCGGACCGAAAGACTTTGTGTACGACAGATGATGGTATGCAGGGTGCCGACGGTATTGTTCACCACACCGATGGCGATTTGTTGGTGGCGGCTCAGGGTACGCCTATTCACAAGATTAGTAAGACCGCCAAGGATAGTGGTCGCGTTTGCTTGGTCAGGACTGCTCAACCAACCCAGAGTACCAATGGTTTTTGGCATTTGATGATGGACCCGAAGGAACCTTGGCTGTGGGCTTCAGGCATTCCGGGACATTTGTATCGTTTCTCGACGGCTACGGATGCGGCGACATCGAATCTTTCCAATGGGTATTACGTGAAGTTAAGACCGAATTTCGAAAGATCCGGTAACGACCAGTTGACGACTGTTATTTGGGATGGCGAAGGTCGAGCCTTCTTTACCTATTCGGACTACAAGGGCGGTGGTTGCGAAAAGTACGACTACGGTAAAAATGATTACGGCGAATGCACGGAATCTGAACGCAAAAAAGAAAACAAGAAAGCCTATTTCGGTGTGTTTACCGATACGACCTGGGTAGATGTTACTAAGCAAAATCAAAAAGACGTAGGTGGAAAGGTTGGTGACAAGGTCATTCAATCTGTCGGAACCAAGATTTTGATCGATGGCTTGGAAGGTGCTCACGGTGGTACCTACGATACCTATTCCAAGACCATCTTCGTGTTCGGCGGTGCTCGCATTGTGCAGATTAGACCCCATGTCAACGGGAAGAATGTTACTGCCGAAGTCGTGGCGACGATTGACTTGCGTAAGTACTTCTTTGTGGAATCCTATGCGAACATGCCGGAACCGAGAACCTGGGATGGCGGCCCCGTGGGTTGGCGATTGGACCAGGGTACAACGGATGGCTACGGACATCTTTTTGTGGCGTCCAATACGGGTCACATGGTCTTTGTGGACTTTGCGGCGAATCCGGAAAAGCTAATTAACGATAACGTGTTGATCCATGTGCAGTACGTCGACAAGTATCTTGATGATTTGGCTCCTCTTTCGGGCGTGGGTGTGATTCGCGAAGGCGGTCATTCTGGAGGCGACGAAGAATTGTCTAGCAGCTCTCAGAGCAGCTCTTCGCTGGTGGAATATCATGAATCTTCCAGCAGTGCAAAGTCTAGCAGCAGCAATGGCAATGGTGGCAGCTCCAATAGCAATGGTAGTTCCAGCAGCGGAACCAGCATGAGTTCTGCCGGTAATGGCAACAGTTCCGGTGGTGATGCTTCTAGCTCCGGTAGCAATAGCGGAAGTTCTAACAGCAACGGTGGTAGCTCCAACAGCAATGGTGGCAGCTCCAATAGTAACGGCTCTAGCTCTGATAGTAATGGCGGCAACAGTTCCGGTAACGAAAACGGTAGCAGCGGTAATGACGGCACCAGCAGCGCAGGCGATTCTAACATGAGTTCCGGCGGCAATGGCGGCCACTCCAGCAGCAACAGCAACGGAGGAAATTCTTCGAGTGGTGGAAATGGCAACGGCGAAGATGAAGGCGGCAAGTCTTCTTCGAGCAAGAACCATGGTAGCGGCGAAGATGAAGGTGATTATTCCAGTTCTTCTAATAAGTACTACGGCGTTGAAGACGAAGATGATGACGATGACGATGGTCTCGACATGTATCCGACTATGGAACGCTTCGAAAAGGGCGACTCCATTGTCTCGAAGACGGTTGTGCTTGCTCCGACAGATCCGAATCCGGATGACCCGAATGTGGTTGTAATCAACGGCAACAGCTACAAGTTGACCAATAGTCCGGTAAGCGATACCTTGGATTTGCATTACAATTCCGGCCTAGATTCCGCCAAGGTGGGCGACGTTGTCGCTATCACGTTGGATCCGGATAAGGTGAAGAAGTATTTTGGCGATCCGGATTCCTTGAAAATTGTGTCCAGGACAGATGTCCAGTTGATTGACCCTGCGACGGGTGAAAAGACGGATTACCTCGAAGTGAATGCTGATGGTTCCGTTACTATCTTCGTGACTGCCGACAAGGTGGTACAGGGTGGTTCCATCAAGGTGTTCGGCGGTAATGAAATGGTCATTATCGATAACATCAACTTCTACGATCCAATCCCGGACACCTATATCGGTTACATCAAGGATACCGATGGCGACATGTCTTTGGATTATGTAGAAATCCTCTTGAAGGATTCGCTGCCCGAGAGCTACGTGTTGGATGGTGTCCAGCTTGTTATTGACGGCAAGGTTTATGATTGCGTGAATCCTGAGCTGAATACGGCTCGTGACCGCATTTATGTGGATAAACTTTCTGAATACCTGGTGCTTCCGCCGGTTGGTGAATTCCCGAAGGATGCCAAGGCTCTGGTGTCTTATCGCGACAAGGCTGGTTCCGATGCGGCTTACGTGCGTGAATCCCCGATTGTGGAAGTGGGTAGCAATGTCATCAAGGATGCCTATGCAATTCGCAGCGTAAACGGAATGGACTCCCTCTTCTTGCAGTACAATATCGACCTATTCCCGGTTGACGTCAGCATTCCTGAAATGATGGTGATGCTTAAGCAGGATGCGGAACGCTATGGATTCGATGTGGACCAGATCAAGAAGGTTTACATGCCGGCTAAGGATATCGTGATCTTTGTGGGCAAGAGCTTCAAGCTGAAGGGTGACTACAAGGATAGTGTGTCGCTGTATCCGGGTGCAACCTTCACGAACCTGCCTTACATTACTTCTGACGAATACGAACGCGAAGTGCCCGTCAAGGTGGTCGACAGGTTCCCGCAGGTCCAGAATGTGGAATACTGGGATACCGATGGCGATGGTGTTCTTGACCAGATCGTGGCCGTGTTTGACAAGAAGTTGACGAAGGACGATATCGACAGTACTCTCTATATGACGTTCCCGTGGTACAGCTATCGCGGTATGATGATTCAGCTGCAAGCTCAGCCGGCTGATCTGAGGATTGACCCGAAGGATTCGACCCGCGTTATTTGGGAAGTGTTTGCCACAACGAGACTTGCCTCGGGTGTGACAAGCATTAGCGAAGACCTGCCGCAGGCCAATATCTATACCTACTACAAGATCTTCGGTGAAACCTTCGTGAACGAAGATGTCGCTCCGCTGGTCGACAAGATGGCTCCTGTGGTGGCTAGCGCTACGCTGGATTATGGCAAGAAGGCTGACACGCTTTTGGTGGTGTTCTCTGAACCGATTCATTCCAAGGACCTCAAGGGAGTGGATTACTTCTCTTACGTCCATGGTGAAGAGGTGATTGAACTGAATCCCACGAGAATCGACTGGTCTGCAGACGGCCTTTCCGCAAAGCTGGTGTTTAACGGTAGCGATGGTACGATTATGCCGGGTGACTCCATTATGGTGCGCAAGGGTGCCAAGGATGCCATCAAGGATAACTATGATAACATCGCCGGCGAAAATCCGCAGTCGGTCATTATCGGCGGCCTGTTGAACCACTTGGTTGAAGCGACGACCATGGGTAGCTTTGACTTGAACGATGATACTCCGAGGGAAGATGCTGATGGCAAGACGTATACCTTGCAGACCGTAAGCTCTGTGAACCTGCGCTATATGCCGGGCTCGACCACCAAGGAAGATATGGAAAAAGAAGGTGCCCTTGGTCAGTTGGTGCAGCTGGGCGAGCGCTTTGTGCCGCAGCTCCTGGACCGTGCGCAGGTTTCTGCCGATGGATCTTACGATCCGACGGTGCTTGATTCCTTGAAGCCCGAAGATGTGTATATCTCGTTCATTGTGAACTACTTCGATCACTTGGGCCAGTACGTGAACGACACCATTATCACGGTGCCTTGTAATAGCCCGAAGTTCGGCGGCAACTGCCTTGAAACCGACAAGAAGGTCTTTGTGAACTGGAACTTCAAGGATCACAAGGGACGCTTCGTGGGAACCGGCGTTTACAACGTTCAGTTCAAGATGGTGGTCCGTTACGAAGACAAGAAGATTGTCGAAGAAATCAAGGACAAGTGGGGCGTCCGCCGCAAGAAACACAAAAAGTAGCATTGAGCACGGGCTTCGCCCTTTGAGCGGTGAGCCCGGGTGCAAAGCACCCTGTGGGTAGAATATGAAAAAACATTCGGCGGTAGCTGAATGTTTTTTTTGTCTCAAAGCCCAAAGTTCCCGAAGGGAGCGAGCTCGTAGCTCATATCTGTTATTTGTTGATTTTAGTCAGCTTGTGGAAAAGGGGTCCAGGGGGCGGAGCCCCATGCGTCTAGGGCTGCCATTACTTATTAATGGCGGCCAGGAAGGCGTCCTTCTTGTCCTGCAAGAATTCCTTGCTGTTGTACTTACGGATGCGGCGGAGAGCCTGGTCGCGCAACTGACGGACACGTTCGTGAGAGATGTTCATGGATTCGCCCACTTCGCGAAGCGTCTGCGGAGCTTCCTGGTTGATACCGAAGATGCCGGTAATCACCTTGGCTTCGCGTTCCGGAAGCTGTTCCATGAGGTCGCGAGCCAAAGCTTCGACGCTCTGGATTTCGGATTCGTTTTCCGGGTTCGTTGCGGTACCGTCGGGGAGCACTTCGGCGTAGGTTGCCTTGGAGTCTGCCTTGAGCGGGCTGTCAAACGAAACGCCGCGCTGACCGATCTGGATAAGTTCGCGGATTTCTTCGTTGATTTCCTTACCGCGGCTCTGTTCGTGCAAAGCCTTACGCACGCGGAGGTGCTGGTTAGCCGGCAAGCGAATCAGGTTGCCCTGTTCGTTGATGGCGCGGGTAATGTAAGCCTTGATCCACCACACGCCGTAACTAATGAACTTAAGACCACGGGTATGTTCAAAGGATTCGATAGCACGTACAAGACCCATAGCGCCTTCGCTCACCAAGTCCGGCAGCGGAATCGGGCAACCACGGTATTGAATAGCGACTTTCAAAACAAAACGCATGTTTGCAGAAATAAGCTTCTTACGGGCGATCTTGTCGCCTTCTTTAGCTTTCTGGAACAGAATCTGCTCTTCTTCACGAGAGAGGGGAGCGGTGCGTCTAATATCTTCGAGGTAACGTTTTAGAGTAGTATCAGTAGAATCAATATGCATTTTATAACCTTACATCCTTAATATCGCTTTTTTTAAAGCAAGATGCGTGCCAAAAGTGTAAAAAAATTGCAAAGTGTATCAAATTTCCCGTATATTGTCACACTTTCGTGAATTCTGTCTCTAAATTTAGAAAAATTGTCTTTGATTTTCAACTATTGTCGTGATTTTATGACAAATCCGGCGCTTGGCGTGAAATCCCCATAGGCGTAGCGTTTGCGAATTTGTTTTCAATATTTTCGTATATTTTACACGCTATGTCTATTAAAGAACCTGATCAGTCTGTCTGGAACAGATTTTGGCAACAGAAGAACGATATGGACAAGGTTTACCCTTCGTCCCCGTCCGTGTTGAATACGATTAAGAAGAATTTTAAGCTCGAAGGCCTGAAGGTTTTGGAGGTTGGCGCCGGTACCGGTCGCGATAGTGCCGAACTTGCTCGCTTGGGTGCCGATGTCTACGTGCTCGATTACGCTGAAAATAGTTTGAAGATTGTAGATGCCATTCGAGCCAAAGACAACCTTTACGACAATTTGAAGTTGGTCCGTGGCGATGCCTTCAAGGCGCCGTTCCCGGATTGCACTTTTGACCTGGTGTTCCATCAGGGTCTGGCCGAACACTTCAAGGATTCGCTCCCGCTGATCAAGGAAAACTACCGCATCTTGAAGCATGGCGGTCATTGTCTGTGCGATGTGCCGCAGACGGTTCACCCTTACACCGTCATCAAACATATTCTAATTGCGATGGACAAGTGGTTTGCCGGTTGGGAAAAGCAGTTCACTATGCCGCAGCTCAAGAAGCTCATGACTGATGCAGGCTTTGAATGTGTTTACCAGTATGGCGACTGGATGCGCCCGAACCTGTTCTACCGCATCTTGCGCGAAGTGGGTTTCAAGGTGGGCGTGGAGTTGCCGAAGTATCCGCTGCAGGGGACTGCTTACCAGAAGGCCAAGGACGCAATTCTGGACGCACTCGAAAACAATTCGCTTATGCACTACACGCAGTTGTGCATTGGAGTCTTGGGCAAGAAGCCCTAGCCGATGAACATCCTTGTCGTAAATTATCGCGATCGGTTGCACCCCGCCGCGGGAGGCGCCGAGAAACACTTACACCGCATTTTTTCTCTGATTGCAGAAGCGGGACACCAGGTGGTGCTCCTGACGACTGCCTTTGCTGGCTGTAAGGAACGCGAAGTCGTCGATGGCATCCAGGTGGTGCGCAAGGGTGGCGACCTGCTGTTCCAGCTCACGGTGGCGATGAATATCCGCAAGCTGGATCGCGAGTTTAATTTTGACTTGGTGGTCGAAGACCTGAATAAGCTTCCTCTGTTCACTCCCTTCTTAATCAAGAAACCGGTGGTGGTGCAAATGCATCACTTGTGGCGTGGCTCGATTTTCCACGAGGCCTCGTTCCCGGTCGCTTTTGTGGTGTGGGCTTTTGAACGGATGATTCCCTGGTTCTATCGCAAGCAGCCGTTTGTGGTGGTGAGCCCAAGTACCAAGCGAGAATTGGAAGAAATCGGAATTGCCGAAGACCGCATCTCGGTTATTTACAACGGCTCCGATGATGATGTTGCTGCATCTGTTCCTGATGTTGCTCCGGTTGAAGAAGAATCTTCTGTACCTTACTTCTTGTGGCTGTCGCGTGTGCATCGCTACAAGGGGATTTGGACGGCGCTTCAGGCGTTTGAAGAATTTGCCGAGAACCATCCGGATGTAAAGCTGGTGGTGGCGGGTGACGGTCCGCTTCTGAAAAAGATTCCCGCCTGGCTTAAGGAACGGGGACTCGAAGAACACGTTGAACTTTTGGGGTTTGTTTCGTCTGAGAAGAAAAAGAAACTGCTTGCACATGCGGTGGCACTTTTGCAGACGAGTTTCAAGGAAGGCTGGGGCTTGACTGTCGTCGAGGCTGCTAAGCACGGAACGACGACGATTGCCAGCGATGTGCCTGGGCTCAGGGACAGTGTGCGAAATGGTGAAACGGGACTTTTGTTCCCGGTGGGAGATGCACACACTTGTGCCATGGAAATGGATAGGCTTTATAGCGATGACGACCTGCGTACGAGACTTTCGCAGGCAGCCAAAAGCTATGCGGGGGAATTCCGTTGGGACTGCGCTGCGGAACAGACTCTTGACTTGATTCAAGAGGCTATTATCCAGCGTCAGGTAGGGGGAGGAGATGAGTAAAATAGATGGTCGACTGAAGTCGGCTCTGATTTTTTGTTTGAAGCTGGTGGTGACGATTGTTCCCGCCTACTTTGTGTACCGAAACATCGTGATGGCTCCGGACTGGAGCGTTGACGATTTGTATCGTCTGTTCAGTACGCATAGCGTTTGGCCTTTGATTGTTGCACTTTTGTGTCTGGGTCTTTCGAATTTTACGGCGTGCTTGCAGTGGAAGCTTTTGCTTGAAAAGCAGAACGTGAAACTCGGTTACGGACATTTGCTCAAGCTTTATTATGTGGGCTTGTTCTTTAATAACTTTATGCCGGGTAACGTGGGCGGCGATGCCAAGAAGATTTACGATATCCGTATGCAGGGTGGTCAGGATACGGTTGGCGCCGGACTTACGGCAACCTTCTTTGACCGCCTTTACGGGCTGTTCTTTATTACGCTGTTTGCGCTTGCGATGGGCCTTCTGTTCTTTATGCACGACGAAGCGCAGCGTTCGTTCATGTGGCCGTCGGTGTGGATTTTCCTCGGCTTCTGTGCGCTGTTTGCCGCTCTTTGCAGCCGTAGACTCGGTCGCCTGTTGTGCAAAATCTTGACGAAGGTTTTCCCGAAAAAAATTAACGAGCGCTTGATACATATGTTCGAACGTTTCCAGCATTTCCGCTCGGTCAAGTTGTTCGCTTCTATCAATTTGCTTTCGGCGGTGACTCAGGGCCTTCGAATCTTGGTTCATTATTTTTGCGGAATCGCGGTCGGTGTCGACCTCTCGATTTCGTGGTACTTCTATTACATTCCGCTGGTTGCGATCGTGAGTGCGCTCCCGATTTCGATTGGTGGCTTTGGTCCGCGTGAACTTTTGGCGCAGTCGCTTTTTGCTCGTGCCGGAGTGCCGGGGCTTGAATCGGTGGTGATTCAGTTGCTTGCTTACTTTGTGAGCTTGTTGCTGAGCCTGTTCGGTGCATTTGTGTTTTTGCTTGGAGGGTCGCCTGTGGCGAACGCTCCTGCGAAAGACTTGGCAACTGAAGGCGAACCGAAATAATTCGACGGCGTAGGCCTTGAACAGACGTTGGGGCGTGCGTCGGTTTTTAGATAGCGGTGGCGATTTACATGTACTTCGCCCCATTCCATAAGAGGCGTTATGGACGCCGAAGAAATCCTGAAAGGGTTGAATTCTGACCAGCGTGCGGCGGTGCTGCACGACCATGAAAAAGGTGCGCAACTTTTGATTCTGGCGGGTGCCGGCTCGGGCAAGACTTCCGTCTTGACCAAGCGAATCCAGTACAGGATTCTTTGCGGTGTAGAACCCGAAAAAATCCTAGCGCTGACCTTCACCGCAAAGGCCGCCGCCGAGATGCGGGAACGCGTGCAGAAGTTGTTCCCGAATGCGGGCGTGCGGCTGTGTACGTTCCATTCGCTGGCGCTGTACATGCTGAAGTGTAATGTGCCGAATGGTGCGGGCGGTGAGTGCCCAGCTTATGAACTTTTGGGTTTCAAGAAAATGCCTGTGCCGACGGAATCGTCGGAGCGTGAATTTTCGCAGGCGCTGTCGAAACTCAAGTTGAAAGTCAAGGTGTCGCGGGAGAACCTGTTTTCGGATTGCTACGGTGCAGCGGTGTCGGCGAAGTTGCAACCGCTTCGCGAGGCGGTTTTGGAATCGGGACAAGTCGTATTCGAAGACTTGATTTATTCGGCGATTCAATTGCTTGAAACCAACGAGGTGGCGCGGGATTATTTTCGCGAACAGTGGAAAGAGATTTTGGTGGACGAGTACCAAGATATCAACCCGTCGCAGTACCGCTTGGTAAAGGGACTGCTCGGCGAACGAAAGCAATTGTTTGTCGTGGGCGATGACGACCAGGCCATATACGGATTCCGCGGTGCCGACATCGGAAACATCGAGCGCTTTTGCGAAGACTTCAAGGAAAGCACGCAAATTCGATTGGAATGGAATTATCGTTCGGTACCGAATGTGCTGTACTTGGCGAATGACATTTTCAAGAACAAGCCGATTCACTTGCGCAAGATGCTGCGTGCAGGAAACCTGAAAGGGTCCGGCGGAAATCCGCTCTATAAGGAAAATCGCAAACCCGAAATTTGGGTGTCCGATAATCCTGTCGAAGAAATCCAGAAGATTGTCGTGTCCATCAAAGAACTTCGTGAAGGTTACGACCTTGCCTGGAAAAATTTTGCGATTCTCGTTCGCTACAACCGGCAGCGCCTTTACTACGAGCAAGCTCTTCGCGACTATGGAATTCCTATTGCTGGCGATGTGGTGACGGAGGCGGGGGAGTCTTCGCCCGAGGTAACTATTGAAGACGGCGTGCATATCGAAACGGTGCATGCCTCCAAGGGGCTCCAGTATGCGGTGGTGTATTATGCGGGCTTATGTGAAAAACTCACTCCCGGAGAATGTACCGGCGACCGCAAGGCCCGTAAAAAGCAACTGGACGAGGAACGTAGGCTTTACTACGTCGGGGTGACCCGTGCCGAGGCGTGCCTATTTTTGTTATATTGCAAGCGTAGATTCTGGAAAGGCCGGTTGCGTCGTTTTAGGCGCTCAAGGTTTTTGCCTAAGGAATCAAAAAATTATTCGGTAGCGTTTATGCCTGTAATCTTGTTTAAAATCTATGTCGCGGTGTCGGTGCTGGGGTATATGCTGTTTTATATCCTCACACTTCCGTTTACCAAGCCCTATTACGGAAAAAATTTTGACGCATGGCTTGATCGTAAGATTCAGGATTTTTCAAGATTCTGCATGAAGGTGCTGCGTGTCGATTTGACGATTGAAGACCAGGCTCAGCTCGGTAAAGTTGATTGGAGTCGCCCGGTGTTCATTGTCGGGAACCACAATTCGTTTGCCGATATTCCGATTGTATTTCTGGCTCTCCAGAAGACGGTCGGTTTTGTGGCAAAGCAGTCTCTCGCTCGCATTCCGTTCCTGAATTTCTGGATGCATAAGATCGGTTGCATTCTGGTGAATCGCGAAAAGGGTGGTGCCGCAAAGGCTGTCCGTGATGCGATTGCAAAAAGAGGCAAGTCGGTGCGTGTGTTTATTTTCCCTGAAGGAACCCGCAGTAAGACGGGTGCGCTCGGCTCTTTCAAGAGCGGTGTGTTCCGCTTTGCCTGCGAAAACGATGCCTTTATGCTGCCGATTGTCATTAAGGGCTCTGGCCCTGTGTGGGAACGCCGTAAAGATACCAAGCGCTGCAAGGTGAACGTGAAGGTGCTGGCGCCGATCGATGTTCTGGAGTGCCGCAAGGAAAACGAAAAGTTCGACCCTAAGGTTCACATGCTCCCCATGGTCCACAAGATGATGGAGGAAGCCCTGTGATAGGCGTTTTCGACTCGGGTTTTGGTGGCCTGACGATCTTAAAGAACCTGCAGAAGGCTCTTCCGCAGTACGACTACCTTTACCTGGGTGATAACGCTCGTGCTCCTTATGGCTCCCGCAGCTTCGAGACGATTTTTCGCTATACGTTGCAGGCCGTGCGTGAACTGTTCAGCCGCGGCTGCCCCCTGGTGATTCTGGCGTGTAATACGGCATCTGCCAAGGCGCTCCGTAGCATCCAGCAGGACGTGCTCCCGTATGAATTCCCCGATAAGCGCGTGCTTGGCATTGTGCGACCCACCGCCGAAGAAATCGGCAAGTTCAGCAAGTCCGGCCATATCGGCATTTTCGGTACGGCAGGTACGGTGTCTTCGGGGAGTTACCTGATTGAAATCAACCATTTCTTCCCGGACCTTAAGGTGACGCAGCATGCCTGCCCCATGTGGGTGCCTCTGGTCGAATACGGCGAACGTGAATCCGAAGGGGCGAAGTTCTTTGTAAAGAAGGACGTGGATGCCCTTTTGAAGGAAGATCCGGAAATCGATACGCTTCTGCTGGCCTGTACCCATTATCCGCTTCTGGAAGGGGCTATACGTGCCGCCCTCCCCGAAAAGGTGAAGCTGGTGTTCCAGGGCGACATCGTTTCCGAAAAGACGGTGGACTACCTGAAACGTCATCCGGAAATGGAATGCCGTCTTACAAAAAATGGAAAAACCCGGTTTTTGACGACCGATACCGCGAAATTCTTCGAAAAAGGGGCCTCTCTCTTTGGAATGACCGGTTTTTCGGCGGAATCAATTACCTTTTAGCTTATAAATTTGTATCTTGCATATTGAAAATAAGCAACGGACTGCCACAAGTAGTCCGATTGTAAGATTTATATAAAAAGGGGACTCCGGGCCTAAAGTTCGGGGTTCCCAAAGTTTAACCTAACTAGAGTGGATGACAAATGCCTAAAACACAGATCAATCTCGAAGGTTGGCAGGACTACCGCGGTAACGCAGCCGGTAGCTTGCTCTACGTCGAAACCAGCCACCAGTCCGAAATGCCGGTCCGCGACCAGCTCAACGAAAACGGCAAGGGTTTTCTTTACGAACCCAACTACGAAACCAGCACCTATGGCCTGATGAGCTGCTATAACGTGAAGGCGATCAACGCAATCCTCAAGGCAAAGAGCCGCTATATTCTGTTTGGCACCCGTTACGAAGGCTTGAGCGATTCCGAACTCCGCAACAAGTACTTGATTATGGGTTACATGCGCGTCGACAAGATCAAGGACGTGCGTACCCGCCACATCCAGCGCTACATGGCTAATCCGGAACTCCAGGAACCGGAATGCATGCAGATGGAACACAACTGGGCTGTTTATGGCCCGATGCGTTTCGTTTCGATGAACGACGCCTTCGTGGTCACCGACGAAATCCTCAAGGAATGGGGCTATCGCGGTCACGCATCTCGCCAGCTTAAGGCCGTGTTCAAGAAGGAACATCTGGAACAGATTCTTTCTTACCTTGATTCCAAGGAAGACAAGATCGACGAATACATCGCTACGGTCGATGAATTCAAGGAAGCCTTGGAAGAAGGCTAATTGAGTTGCTAAAGCAAAAAAAAGGCGGGCTAAAGCCCGCTTTTTTTTGTTGAGTAGGAAGAAAAATACTGTCTACTTCCTACTTCTTAATAGCCTTTACGGTTGAGGACTTGGTCTTCACCAAATACATGCCCTGACGGAGGTCGAGACGCAGTGTGCCGTCGGCATTCAGAGCCTGACCCTTGATACCGCTCCACACGAGGTTGCCGTTCAGGTCGAAGACCTTGGCGGGGGCAAAGCGGTCATTGGCCACGAACTTGGGTGCCTTGGTGATACCGCTAGAAGAGCAACCCGTGGCCACAATCTTTGCGATATAGATTCCGGTAGCGTCGCTGTTGAAGTGCAGGGCGGTAGAACCGTTGTCGCCTTCTTTTTCAAGATCCACAGTGGTTTCGCTCCACTTGCCTGCAGCGGCTGTACGGCCATACTGGTAGTCAACCCAGCTGCCACCGTTTGCGGCGCCCACATTCACATAAGCGTTGGAGTTGTCCTGGCTGCGCATGGTAATCACTAGTTCGGTGCAGCTTGCCAGTGCGGCGGCGCCTTCTTCGCTGATGTTCACGAGCTGGCTCTTGTAACCGCAATCGGCCTGGTCGCAACCGGCGAGCGGCACGCTGACATAACCGGTAATGCCGTCGAGTTCGCCGGCTTCGTAGGTGACGGCGCCGAGGTCGTCGTTCATGGCCTGCCAGGTGGAAACGTCGGTGGTCTTGGAGTAGTCGAGAATCACGACGTCTGCAGACGGGGTAATGACCGGTTCTGTGTAGTTCGGGTCGGTGGTTTCGTCTTGGCAGGCGGCGACGGTCGAGGCTGCTGCGGTCTTGGTGAGAACGAGCGTCGTTACCGAGCGTGCAGGGAGCATGTAGCAGCTGGCAATGGTTATGTTCTTGCTCTTGAAACCGTTTTCCTTGGACTGCACGGCGGTTGCGACATTCATGCCGCTGATTGCCGGAGCGTCAAGCTGAATGGCGGTCTTGCCGGTATTGATGACAACCACGGAAACGGAGTCGCCGGAGGGGTTTGCGAAAGCGACCGTCTTGAGGTCATTTTCAGTAGTGGAGGCAGAGATTGCCTTCCAGCCCGGATTCACGAACTTGGAATAGTGACGCATGGCGTGGTATTCAGGGCCGATGACGATTTCGTCCTTCTTGCAGCTGCCCCAGCCTTCGGTGCAAACGCCGATGAGCTGACCGCGGCCTTCGCCCCAGAAGAGTTCCCAAGCGATGTAGCCGCCGAGCTGGCCATCGGTAAAGCCGACCTGCATAATGTGGGCGAGGCCCACCATGTCTTCTTCGCGGGTCTTGTCGAGCATGTTGCAGAACTCGGTCATGATAATGGGTTTGCCCTTGCCGCCGTAGGTGGAGCCGATGGACTTCATGGCCTTGCGGAAGTTTTCGGGAGCGAGGTAGTTATTGCCGGAGTTGTCGTTGCCGTCACCTGCGTGATACAGGTGGTAGGCATAGCCGTCCAGCTTGTTTTCGTCAAGTTCCTTGGCGTACTTTTGGAAGTTGTTATAGCCGATGCCGAGGGGCTCGGGGCCGAGAATCTTCGTGGTGCCCTTCACGGCGTCATAGACCGCATTTAAAGCTTGCTTGTAACCTGCCGCTGTGTCTGTTTCGGTGGGATTGAACAGGGTTTCTTCGTAATCGGCGTTCATGTTCGGTTCATTCTGAATGCTGATGTAGTCGGGTGCGATACCTGCGGCCTTGTATGTTTCGAGACTCTTTTTCCACCAGGCGGCAAAGTCACTGTAGGCGTAAGCACCATAGGCGTCGCCACTGACTTTTTTCAGGGAGTTGTCGGCCGAACTTGAGCCGTCTTTACCGTTCACGCTGCCGCTCGGCTTGAGGTTGCCCGGTGCAGACCAGCTGGACATTTCAATCTTCAAGTGGTTGCCGAGGCGCTGCTTGGCTGCCTGCACGATTTCGATATCGTCTTGGCTGACCTTGGCAGTATCGGCCTGGAGCCAGTTGCCCACGCGCAAAAGAGAAAGGTTGAGGCCCGTAAAGGCTGTATCAAAAAGGGCTTGCTTGTTCTTGTCGGCAAGTGCCGTAATCCAGCTTTGGTAGTAAACGGATCCGCCGCCGAAACCGACAATTTCTTGCTTGGTTGCGGCCGGGTCGACAGTAATGCTTGCTGCAGAAGCGATTGTGGCTGCAGCGAGGGCTGCAGTAGTCAATTTTTTCATCATAACACAACTCCAAATTTTGGTTGAAAATAGCTTTATTTTTCGGTTCTGTTTACCCTTGAATTGTAAAAAAGAAAATGGAAATCCCATATTGTAAGTTTTTGGGTATATTTAAACCTATGAAGGATGAAAACGAATCTGGAATTGTAGAAGAGCGACCGGCTAGACAGATGGTGCGCCCCACAAAGGCTACGGATGATGTGCCTTTGCATTTGGTGTCGGTAAAGCACGAAACGCCGTCGACGTTTAGCTTGGCGGAACCGGGTTCTTGGCCGGTTGTGATGCAGTTTTTTCTTTACCCTAAAACGCTTGCGGGAACTCCATTTTTTATAGTCAGGGCGTTTCTGGTTGTGATGATGGCTTTCTATTCGGTTCAATTGGTGCAGGAAGGGTACGATGCATGGGTGGCGCAGTTCTTGCATTGTTTGAATTTGCCGGTGCATGAAACAGGGCACTTGGTGTTTTCGATTTTCGGGAACCGAGTGTTGCATTCGCTGGGCGGTTCGCTGTTCCAGATTATTATGCCGCTCGTATTCTGCTTTGCATTGTGGATTAAGCCGCGCGATATTTTAGGGGCATCTATTGCGCTTTGGTGGGCGTTCGAAAACTTTATCGATGTGGCCGTGTACATTGATGACGCACTGCATATGAAACTGATGCTCATTAGTGGTGGCACCGGTGCCGAAGCCCCTTACGGATTCCATGACTGGAATTTTATTCTGTCCGAGATGGGATTGTTGCTCAAGTACGATACGATCGCAAATGCCGTCTATACCGCAGGCTATGTGGGAATGTGGCTTTGCGTGCTTTGGGGCGCCTGGAGCTTATTCTACTACTGGTTTTTCCAGCGAAATGACGACTAAATTTTAGCGACTAGATTTTGCTGCAGATGGGGCAGTTTTCGGGCTTGTGGCCGAGCGCCTTGCAGTAAGTTCGCCCGAACAAGATGATTTGCAAGTGGCGCTTTTCCCACTCGTTTTCGGGGAAGATTTTCTTGAGGTCTTTCTCAGTTTGTTCAACTGAAGAACCGTCGGAAAGTCCCCAGCGTTTGGCGAGGCGGTGAATGTGCGTGTCCACCGGGAAGGCGGGAATCTTGAACGCATGAATCATCATGACGCTAGCTGTCTTGTGGCCTACGCCGGGAAGCGCCTCGAGTTCTTCGAAGGTCTGCGGGACTACGCTGTCGTACTTTTCGACAAGAATCTTTGACAAGTTGAAAATGTTCTTGCCTTTGGTAGTCGAAAGGCCGCAGGGCTTGATGATTTCGGTAATTTTTTTGACGCCGAGTTTCACCATGGCCTTAGGCGTTTTCGCTTTCTTGTAAAGTTCTCTGGTCACCTGGTTGACGCGGAGGTCGGTGCATTGTGCGCTCAACACGACTGCGACGAGGAGCGTGTAAGGGTCAGAGTAATCCAGTGGAATCGGCGGATCCGGAAGCAACTCGTCGAGCGTCTCGCTGATGAATTTTATCTTATCAGCTTTTTTCACTTAGAAAATCTCTCGTCTTTCGTCTGTAGGCGCTTGCGCCGTTCTTTCGTCTATTTATTCACAGTCGCGAGTGAAGTCCTGCTGCATGTTGAAGCTGGGCATTTCGTCGTGCGGCTTACCGACTTGTACGGCGGGGACGCCTGCGTAAGTCGTATGCGCCGGAACATCGCTCACCACCACTGCGCCAGCACCGATTTTTGCACCGTCGCCAATGTGTATGTTGCCGAGCAACTGGGCATGGGCGCCAAGCATCACGCCGTTGCCGATTTTCGGGTGACGGTCGCCGACTTCGTTGCCGGTACCGCCGAGGGTCACACCGTGCAAGAAACTGACGTTGTTGCCGACGACAGCGGTTTCACCGATGACGATGTTTGTGGCGTGGTCAATCAAAAGACCGTAACCGATTTTGGCGGCCGGATGAATGTCCATGCCAAACTTGCGGCTAATGATGCTCTGGAGCATCTTGGCGGGGAAGGAACGACCTTCTTGCCAAAGGGCATGGGCGGCGCGATAAGCCTGCAGACCCTGGAAACCCTTGAAGAACAGAAGCGGTTCCAGAAAACTCGTGCAAGCCGGGTCGCGGAGGACTGTAGCGTACAAGTCCTTGCCAGCGCATGTGACCAGTTCCGGATACTTGAGGTAAAGAATGCCGAAAACCTTTTCAAGTTCGGCGCGGTCAATCACCTCGCCTGCAAGCTGACATGAAAGAGTGACCGAAAGCATCGCGGCAAAGTTCTTGCTGTTAAGAATTTGCTCCGTAATCATCAGCACCGAAAGCGGTTCGTCGTGAACCAGTTTTTCGGCTTCGCAGCGAATTTTGTGTTCTATCTCTTCGACGTTCATTTCTTTGCCTTGTCCTTCGAGTCTTCTTCTTCGTCATCCAAAGTGGGAATCACCTTGTTTTCGCGGCACAGGTTTTCTTCGCGGATTTTGAAGGTGAAGTCAACGAGGTTGTTTTCAAACATTTTCTGGTAGGGCTTTTTCTTCTGCACGCTTTCGAGCGCGCAGGTGCAGTAGTTGATGCGCTGTATCAAAGACTTTTCGCTGCCGGGAGTTCCCTTGCCAAAAACGCATTCGTGCATAATGGCGTATTCCATGGCGCGATCGTAGCGGTACTTGCACTTGTTTGGCATGTCGGGCTGGGCCGCCACGCGTTCGATAATGCCTTCGTTCGGAATGCTGGTGAACACACTACAAGTAATGAAACCTGCAATAAAGAATAGCAAGCATACGCCCAGGTTAATCAGGAATCGTTTGCCGCGGCCGAGCTTGTTGTAGCTGCGTTCTACAGCTTCGAAAGCTTGGGTGGCATGGAGTCGGACGTCATCTAAATCGTTGTTTTCCATTTAGTTGGTCTCCTGTAGTGTCCATATATCCGGTAGGAATCGGTAATTGTTTGCGTAGTCGAGCCCGTAACCTACCACGAATTCGTTTGCTATTTCAAAACCTACAAAATCTGCCGTGATGTCTACTTCGCGACGCTCCTGTTTGTTCAGTAAAACGCAGGTACGAACGTCTTGGACGCCCGCTTCCCGGAGCATTTCGCAAAGTCCGAGCAGTGTGGAACCTGTGTCGGCGATGTCATCGACCATCAGGATTTTTTTGCCCTGAAGGTTGATTCTTTCAAGACCCTGCACCTGGAGCTTGCCGCTCGATTCCATGGATTCGCCGTAGCTAGAGGCTTTGATGAAGGCGATTCTCTTTTGAGTCGCATTTATGCCTTGAACCTTGGCGAGTTCGCGAGTCAAGTCGGCGGTAAACATGTAGGCGCCGGTGAGTGCCGAAATCAGGATGTCGTAATCGTAAGCCGCAGCGATTTCACGGGCAAGCGTTGCCACCCGTTCATGAATCTCGGTTGCGTCAATCAGCGGTTTTTCGGACATCCTGTACATGCTTTACTCCTCAAGGAATTACGTTTCAAAGTTCAGCCAGCTGAACATGGGCTTGAGTGCCGCAATCTTGCTGGTCGGGTATTTCACGTATTCCTGGTATGCGGGGAACACCTTGTTTTCGAGGCTCGTCTTGTCGATGCCGAGGCCAAGCCAGTCGGCCACGGTAATGAGGCCCGTAATGTGCTTGACTGCAGCCGGGTCGAAACTTTCGAACACGGAATCAATCAGCTTTACGAGCTTGGCATGGAACATGCGACCTGTACCGCCGAACGAGAAGTGGGTATGCAATGCCTTTGCTTCTTCGATCAGGTCCTTGATTTCGTCGAAGACCTTTTGGTCGTCAGATTCCATGTAGGCGAGCGCCAGATGGTGAATCTTGGAGTTGATTTCGAGCGAAAGAATCTTGCGCATGGTGTCCGGCAGGGTATGGTCGAGGTCGGCCAGACTGTCGATTGAAAGGCCATGCGAAAGGGCGAAGTTTGAGAACGATTCCGTAATTTCGTTCAGGTACTTCTTAGTCGAAATCTGGTTGATGCGCTTGATGGAGTCGCTCATAAGGTTACGCATACGCACCACGTAGGCGGTGGGGTAGGTATCCTGCAGTTCCTGGGTACTCATGTTCGGGTTTTCGACGAACTTGAGACCGTTCTGTTCGTTTTCGCCATCGGCAACCACCAGGTTGATTCGGCCGAGCATGTCGGTAATGGCAAGCACCGTCGAAATGCGGCGCTCGTTGATGTACTTGTCGTAATACTCGGTGCGTACAAGCGTCTGACGTCTGCGAGAAGCAATCTTCGTGGCAACAATCTTCTTGTTCTTTTCCGAATCGTCTTCCAGGTTCAAGTGGAACATGGCGGCTTGTTCGGCCATTTCCTTCACGACCACCGGAACCTTTTCTTCGGCGTAGTTCGTAAACACTTCGGCGCCGTTCCACTTGTGTTCGTTACTCGTGGCACGGGCGAGAATGCTAATGACTTCGTTCTTGATATGGTGACCGTACGGCAGGAATGGTTCCAGAAGCTCCATGGCACGCAGTGCGTAACGCATGTTCTGCACCGGTTCCAGACCTTCGATGTCGTTGAAGAACCAGCCGCAGCTCGTAAAGCTGAACAGGCAGAACTTCTGGATTTCAAGCAGGCGGATAGCTTTCGCGCACATGTCCGGATCGTTCGGATCCTTGACGGTCTTGGCGAGGAACGCCTTGATGCGGGATTCGTCTTCGGGAGCGACCAGGACTTCCACAAAGTTGTTGCGGGCTTCCCACGGATCCACATCCGAAATCTTTTCGAATTCGCGGTAGAAGATGTCGTCGGCGAGCTTTTTCAGGTGGTTGAATGCGTCGCGCAGAGGACCGCGCCATTTCTGGTTCCAGCCCGGGCCGCCGCCTGTCGAGCATCCGCAATCGCGGTACCAGCGGCCAACACCGTGGGCGCAGCTCCAGGCGCAACCTTCACTGTAGAAATTCTTGAGCAATACTTCGTGCTGCGGCGGGAATTCTTCGAGGAACCAGCCGTAGTTTACCGGCACCATGTTATGGTCGGGAGCGTAGTGGTTGTAGAGCCAGGCGGCGCACATGTCGCCAAACGGTTCATGGTGACCGTAGCTTTCGCCATCGGTACCGATGCTTACCAGCTGCGGGTCGGTGCGCTTTTCGTCCCAGGCATCCCTGATGCGGTTGCCGAAGGTGCCTGCATCGCGCAGCAAGTGTTCAAAGCCCACGGCAGAAGAAAGCCACGGGTTGTAGAAGAATACATCCAGGTAGCCGTCGCAAACGAGTACGCCGTCTTTGTTGCGCGGGTAAATGCGGTACGGGCGAGTCGTGTCGATATCGGTGTTGCTGCAGCCGGTCCATTCGGTATCACCCAGCTTGCGGAACTTGTCGGCCTGCGTGGGTGAAAGAATCGTGTACTTGATACCGGCCTTGATGAGTTCCACCACCGTCTCGAAGTTGATGGCGGTTTCGGCGAGCCACATGGCTTCGGGCATGCGGCCAAAGTGGAACTTAAAATCTTCGATGCCCCAGCGGATCTGCGTCTTTTTGTCTTCGGCAGATGCGAGCGGCATAATGATGTGGTTGTACACCTGCGCAATGGCGTTACCATGACCATTTAGGCGTTCGGCGCTTCGCTTGTCGGCTTCTTGAATGCGCTTGTAGGTGTCGGGCGCGTTCGTGCGAATCCAACCCATGAGAGTCGGACCCATGTTGAAGCTCATAAAATCGTAGTTGTTGACAATATCGACAATACGTCCGTTCGGGCTCAAAATACGGCTGGCGGAATTCGGACTATAACATTCACTTGCAATACGGTCGTTCCAGTCGTGGAAAGGGCGTGCGCTCGGCTGATTCTCGATAACGCCCGTCCAAGGATTTTCACGAGGCGGCTGGTAAAAGTGACCGTGGATCGTAAAATAAAGGGGGTGCTTCTTTTCCATGTTAACAAATATAAAAAATAGTGAGCGGTAGGCAGTTGACAGTAGACAGAAGGACTCGCCTGAGCGAGTCCTTGTTTGTGGAAAATTGGGAATATTTTTTGCTTCGCCTACTTCACCCTGATTCTCTGCGCGTAGCCTGCGGTGCCGTTTTTGGCGCGTACGATGTAGTTGCCGCTGGCGATGCCTTCGAGGCTGAATTGCAGGGAACCTGCGGGCAGGTTGCCCTTGGCGAGGCTTGCTACTTTGTGTCCGAGCATGTCAAAGAGCGCGATGCTTGTGTGGCCTGCTTGCGGAATGGTGATGTTCAGGTTGTTGCCTTGCAGCGTGATGCTTAATTTATTTGAAATTCGGTTGAATGCGCTTGTGGTAACTTCGGCGATGTATTTGTCCCAGCCGGGCATGTTGTCGAGAGCGATAATGCGTTCGTCGTCCAGGTTTCGCTTCCACATGTCGGCAGGAGTCTTTTCCAAGAAGTTTCCGCTCCAGGTCTGGCTCCAAGTCATCCAGTAGCTCCAATAAGCCTTGTCTTCGGCAATGCTGTCGATGTCCGGAATAGCGCCGTTTTCGCTCAAGGCAATCATCTTGCTTGTGCCCACGTCGCTCACAATCTTGTTGTAGTAATTGGCGGCAGAGTTGTGGTCGTTCAGCGGGTCGTAAATGTCAACAGCGACAATGTCCACGTATTCATCGCCCGGGTACCAGGCTGCATTCAGTGCGCTGTAGTCGTAACCGAATTTCGGGTCGGTATTGATGTTCCAGACCCAAATCAAGTTGTTGAGCTTGTTGGTTTCGACCATGCGCTTGAATACCAAGCGGTACAGCTGTACATAGCATTCGGCGCTTGCGGTACCCCACCAGAACCAGCCACCGCTGGCCTCATGCAAGGGGCGCCATACGACGGCAATTCCCTTGTCTTGCAGTTGCTTGAAGTAGCCCGAGACAATGTCCACGTCGGCGACGATGTCCTTGTATTCCTGTGAGGTTTCATCAATTTCTTGGCACTTGTCGCCCTTGAAAGCCTTGGTGTAGTTAAAGCAGGTATTTGTGTTCGAAGTGCCCATGACGCCTTCGGTGCAGCCGGGGTTGTTAAAGCCTGCGGGAGTGCCCTGCGTGTAGAATACGGTGTCTTCGCCCACCTTCCAGTGCCAGGTATAAGTCGGAATGCCGCCCATTTTCCACAGGTCTTCGGTCATGAACAGGTTGTTTTCGGTGTAGCCCTTGAACCAGCCTTCTTCGTGGTGGCCGCCTGCGGCAAACAGCATGTCGAAGCCGCCAATAGCGGGGTAGTGGCCGCTACGCTTGTAGAATTCGGCGATGTCGGTCTGGCCCTTCCACGAGACTTCTTCGTCGCTGAACTTGCAAGAGTCTGCGGGCGTGCATTCGCCGGGGCCCAAGAGTTTCATGTCGCCATAATTGTAGTTGAAATTCTGGTCGCTAATCATCATGCCGCTAATGGTCTTTTTGCCGAAGTTCTCGCGCAGGAAACTATAGAGCTTCTGGGCGCTTTCGCTTGCGTTCGGCGTGACTGGTGCAGTTCCGATGTTGAATGTCGGGTCGGGGTGGCGTTCTATGGTAATGTAGTCCACGCCAAGAGCCTGGTTACCCACGGTAATTTTGTTTTCGCCGGCCTTCATTTTGGCCGATGCCGAAACCACGTAGCTCGAATCGCAGTTGCGCGGGGTGGTAAGCATGGAACCTACATCCACACCGTTGACCGCGATTTTAGAGGTGGTCCAGTCGTATTGCTTGATTAAAACCTTGGTGGTAATATCGTAGACGGCGGTTTCTTCAACCTTGACGGTGAACGTGATGCCGCTAGGGTCTGCGGTCTTTGCGTATTTTCCGCCCGAAAATTCGGCGCCTTCGGCAACGCTTGCGCCAGGCAAATCTTCGGCTTCGTACATGGTGGGGGCTGCAAAAGCAGACACCATAGAGAATGCGGACAGCGCCGCGAGTAATTTACATCCCATACAACACTCCTTAATTTATGCCTTAAATATACCTTCGAATGGCCGCGATTTTCATTTTGAAAGCAAAAAAGCGGAAAAGATGTTGTCTTTTCCGCAATAGCCTAAAAGGCGTTTTTTAGTGAAATTTGCTTATTTTAGCGTAATTTTGTGGTTTTGAGTCAAACTGTTCGCCTGGATACGCACTAGGTACGGTCCGCGGGCGAGGCGAGAAAGCGCAATCGTGCCGTTTTGGCTCATCTTTTTCGCGAGCACGCGGTTTCCTTGCAAATCATAAATCGAGACTTGTGCCGTTGAGGCGTTCAAGTTTACCTGCAAATCGCGACCGACAAGCTGGATTGTAGAGGCTGCTTTCTTGGCGGAGGCGATCACGGTCGTCTGCATTTCGTACTTGTTCCAGCCGGGCATGTCTTCGAGCGTCAATGTGTATTCGTTGTTCATGACGGTCTTCCAGCTTTCAGCATTGTTGTCGTTTGCCCAGCCTTCCATGGCGTAGTCACCGTACCACGGCATGAACCAACTCCAGTTGGCGCCATCGGCCTTCATTTCATCGGGGTAGGGCACGGAGCCGTTTTCAGATAGTGTGACGATTTTCTTGGCACCGTACGTATCCTTGACTTTTTCGAAAGAGCTAATGAGCGAGGCGTGATTTGATTCGCGCGGGTAGTAGTAATAGTCGCGACCCACCACGTCTACGTATTCGTCGCCGGGATACCAATCCAGTGCATCGGGCGCTTCGTCAGTGGTCCAAACCCAAATCAAGTTATGCAGACCTTTCTTGTTCACAAAGGTGTCGAACATGAGTTTGTACAGGGCTACGCAGGCTTTGGCGCCGTCGGTGCCCCACCAGAACCATTTGCCGCTTGCTTCGTGAAGCGGACGCCACAGCACGGCTACGCCTTCTTTCTGGAGCGTGAGCAGGGAATCGGCGATCATTTCCATGTCGCGCATAATGGCCTTGTATTCGTCGCTGTCGGTTTTCCACTTGCCGGTAGTGGTGTCGTAAGCGAGGCCGATGCTAAATTCGGTGTAGGGATCGTTTCCGCTCGATTGTGTGTAGAATGCTTCTACGGTGTGCATCGGGTCTTTCCAATGCCAGTTGAATTGCGGAATGCCACCCTTCTTCCATACGGTCTTTGCCATTTCTAAGGAAGCATGCGTGTAACCCTGATACCATTGTTGATCGGAATTCTTGCCGGAGGAATGCAAGAAGTCAAAACCGACGAGAACCACGTTCTTGCCGCTTGCCTTGTTGATGTAGCTGAGTTCGGTCTGGGTGTCAAAATCTTGCGGGGTGTATTTGCCGTCGTTTTCGAAGGGGCGTTCGGTCATCACGCCGCTAATGACTTTCTTGCCGAAGTTCGTGTACAAGAAGTTGTAGAGCTTCTGGGCGCTTTCGGTGGGCTCCGGAGTGACGGGCTTGGGGCTGATGTTCCAAGGTGTCGCTTCGAATTCGGTGATTTCGATATAGTCAATGCCGACCCATCCCCAGGAATGCGTAATCCCGATGGTGTTTTCACCTTTTTTCAGCTTGATTTTTCCTGCAGCTTTAAGCGTCGTGAATTCATCGGCAGAGCCGAAGGTGATTTGGCCGGCGGAGCTTCCGTTCAAAGTCAAATTTTGAGTCTTGTTGCCGCGATCGGTAGGGAGCTTGTAGTTCACATACAGCGTGTAGTAACCGTCGCTAGGCATGTCTACGGAGAACGCAAGATCGCCTTCACCCATTTCGACGTACTTGCCGCCCGAAGCGTTTGCGTCTGCAACGGTTTCAAGTTTGTGGTCGTCGGCGGGTACAGCGGCTTCGGCCTCAACGCGAATGGCTGCGGCCATGGAGTAGGTCGATAAAGCGAGTGCTGATGCGGTTAAAAAATGATAGGTGTTCATACAACCTCCGGTTCTTTTTAAAATAATTTAATTTTCCCGGTTTGAAAATTTTGTAGCCTAAAAAAAGTGTTCTGAAAAGAAGAATCCCCGCGGCAAACTTGCGTCGACCACGGGGATTCAGGAGTCATGAAGAGAAACTTACTTGATTAAGACCGGCTGAGTGGCAGCGAGGCCTGCGCCCTTGACGCGTACGATGTAGCGGCCCTTGGGCATATCGGCGAGGCTGAATGCGCTGGTGCCTGCGGCGAGGTTACCCTTGTAGAGCGTTGCCACGCGCTTGCCGTTCATGCCGAACACTTCGACAGCGACCATGCCAGCCTTGGCGGTGGTGAGCGAGACGGTCTTACCCGAGATGGCGAGCTTGGCGGAGGCGCTAGCCTTGGCGACTACCGGCTTGATGGCGGCAGGTGCGCCCGTTTCGTCGACGAGTTCAATCTTTGCGATATGACCCTTGCTCTGATCGGCGGCGGTGAAGAGTTCGGTCTTCTTGTCGAATGCGGAAATCACCTTGCCGTTGTCGGCGACGAGTTCATCGAAAATCACGGTTCCTTCGAAGCCTACTGCTGCAACCATGAGCGTTACAGAGAAGAGGTTGTCGAGGTCAATCGGATGTTCCACCTTGTCGTCGTCTTCGTACTTGGTAATGTCAAATTCGCAAGTAGCGGAGGCTCCGTCGTTGATCCAGCAGCCGGTGGAGGTAGACATTTCCCACGTCCAACCGTCATCTGCCATACCGTTGCGGACAAAGGCGAGACCAACCCAGATGCCATTGTCTGCACCGCCGGAACCGTTATTCGTAATCTTCAAGGAAACTGTCGTTGCGCCAGTGAGGTTCGGAACCTTTTTGAGTTCGATGTTTGCACCGCTGTCGTTCAAGGCAGTGTAGGTCACGGCCATCATCAGGTTCTTGTAGTCTTCAGGAGTAGCTTCGCCGGCACCGTACTTGGCATTTTCAGTCGAAGTCGGGCAAGCCTTTGTTGCAGAGGCTGCTTCGCTATAGTTGTCCCAACCCGGCATTTCGTCGAGCGTGATGATTCGTTCGTCGGCGAGGTTCTTCTGCCATACGCTTGCGGCGGTTTGGCTCACGTAGCCTGCAGACCAGGAATCATACCACGGCATCCACCAGCTCCACGGAGCATTTTCTGCGTACATGTTGTCGACATCGGGAATCGGGCCGTTTTCGCTGAGGGCGATAATCTTGTTGGTGCCGCCCTTGTTGGCAAAGTCGATGAATGCAGCGCTGTTGCTCTGGTGATCGTTTGCCTTGTTGTAAATGTCAACGCTAAGAACGTCGTAGTAGGTTTCGCCCGGAGTCCAGGAAAGCTTGGAGGCGTCTTGCGGGTTAAAGTCCCAAATCAAGTTGTTCACGCCGTTCTTGAACACCATGCGTTCGTAGAGCAACTGGTAGAGGGCGATAAACTGCTTGCCCGTATTGATGCTCCACCAGAACCAGTTTCCGCCGGATTCATGCAACGGGCGGAAGATGGCGGCAACGCCTTCTTTCTGGAGGTCCAAGAAAATCTGGGAAACGTGGTCGATATCTCCGACAATTGCCTTGTAAGCGGCAGAAGTCGTATCCCAAGTGGTGGATCCCTTGATGAATGCTTCGGAGAAGTCGAATTCGGTGTAGGTGTCATGTGCTCCCTTCACGTAGAATTCAACTTCGTCACCCGGGCGCCAGTGCCACGTGAAGGCCGGGATGCCGCCCTTCTTCCAGGTGGTTTTTGCGATATCGATAGCCTTTTCGGTGTACTGCTGGAACCAGCCTTCGTCCTTGTTGGCGCCGGTTGCGTTCATGAGGTCTGCACCGATGAGTGCCGGGTACTTGCCGCCGGCCTTGAAAACTGCTTGCACGTCTTCGTGCTGGGTGGCGTCGCCAATGGTGTAGGCATCCATGTTGCCGGTCATTACGCCAGAAATGGTCTTCTTGCCAAAGTTGTTGACCAAGAAGTTGTAAAGCTTGATTGCAGACGGGGTGGCGTTCTTGGTAACGGGAGCGTTGCAAAGGGTGAATGCCTTGGCTTCGAATTCCTTGACTTCGATGTAGTCAACATCGATCCAGCCCCAGCTATTGGTAATGGCGATCGTGTTTGCGCCTGCTGCAAGTGTAAGGACGGTTTCGACATCGACAAACTTGCCTTTGTCTGTAACCGGGAAGGAAACCTGAGAGGTAGTACTGCCGACACCGACATAGTTGATCTTGTCGCCACCGTAATTGTTCATGTAGTGGACCACTACGCTGTATTGGCCGGCTTTCTCGACGGTAACAGCGGGGAACGTGATGTCGCCGCCGTTCATCTTGACGTACTTGCCGCCCGATGCTTCGGTATTGGAGGCGACAGCTGCGTCTTTGGTGAGTGTTCCGTCTTCGGCTTCGTATTGAGCAGCGCTTGCGGATGCTGCTGCGGCAAGGCCGAATGCGAGAAGGGTTTTAGTAAATTCCATAACAGACTCCTATATTGTCGTCTTGGAAAATAGTTTTTAAAAAACGCAAATCAAAGAATATTTTGAATTGTGTTGAATAAATCGTTGGGTAATTCTCAACAAAAAAATCCGCCAAAATGGCGGATTTCGTAGATTGCAGTTTACAAAAAACTTGCGTTTTTATAACTCGATGCCCATTTTTTCGTGGAAACGGAAGCCAAAATTGAATGTGCGTTCTTCACCAGGCGGGATCACAATGAGACCACGGTGGTGATTCAATGCATCGGGTTCCGTTGTCATGGGCTCGATAGCGATGCTCATGCGGTCAGGCGGCGTATAAATCTGGATGGCATTGTACTGTTCAACGCCGGCCTTTTGCCAAATGTCAAGCGTGTAACGGTTGCTTTCGAGCAAAACGTGAGCGTTGTTGATAAAGTCAGAGCCTACGGCCTGCAGTTGGGTGACGTCTTTTTCGAGGCAGAAACAGTCGTTGATGAATTCGTCGTTAATCTTGCGGCCGGATTCAAAACGGGTGTCTTCCTTGTATTCTCCGGTAGGAATATCGGCTTTGTCCAAAAGCGCCAAAGAGCATTTGGGCAGCTTCAGGTTCAAATTGTCGATTTTTTCACCCAACATAAAGTAGGGGTGCCAACCTTCGGAATAAGGCATGTCGGTGTTGCCGATGTTTTTAACGGTCGAGGTGATCGAAACGCTTTCGCCCGAGAAGGTAATGGTGTTCGTAGCGCGGAAGGGGAACGGGAAACCAGCAAATGCGCCCGGCCAATCGCAGGTGAATATGGCGGTGCAGCTGTCGTTTTCGCTTTCAAAGGAATCAAATTCCCATTCCTTATCCTGCAAGAATCCGTGCAGGGCATGGGGAGCCCAGCTTACGTTGTTCACAAGTTCGTAGGTCTTGCCCTGCCAAGTGAACTTGGCGAAGGCCGTGCGTCCCGGGAAGGGCGAGAGTCTGCAGCCCGCATTCGTGTCGGGAGAAATCTTACGGAGGGTCGCTTCGTCCCTATAGCCGTAAAGCAAGTCAAGCATGGTGGAGGTTCGGGCGTTTTGCGTATTTTCTACAGGGACACGCCAGGCATTCAAGCCGCTGCCGAAACCGTTCAAGATTTCAATTTCGGCGCCGTCGTCGCGTTGTAATACAAAACAGGGAATGGTGCCCAGGGGGCGGAAAATAAGCTTGAATTGACTCATAGGTTAATAAATGTACAATAAATCGGCACGAAATGCCCCGTTGCAACAATCAAATAAGAAAATATTAGAATACAATGTGACGATTTTCATACTTCTTTAAGCTTGAAAGCCACTTTTACTATCTTTGCCCCTATGGATTCCCAGACGATTGTTGCGCCGATGACGCCCATGGGCGTGAGTGCCGTGGCGGCCCTCCGCGTGAGTGGCTCCCGTGTGCGTGATGTCGTCGAGGGTTTGTTTGGCTCTAAGGCTGCTAAGGGGCTGGTACCCCGTATGGCGAATCTCGGTACCGCCCGTGACCCTAAATCGGGCAAGGTGCTCGATAGCCTCCTGTACATTTATTTTGAATCGCCTAATTCCTATACCGGCGAAGATGTGCTGGAACTTTACCCCCACGGAAACCCGCTGATTGTCCGTGACCTGTTGCAGACAATTCGCAGCATCGATGGTGTGCGCCTGGCCGAACCCGGCGAATACACCCGCCGCGCCTTTTTGAACGGCAAGATGGACCTGACCCAGGCCGAATCCGTGGCCGATGTGATTCACAGTGCGAACCGCGCGGAATTGGAAAACGCCCACCGCCTTTTGTCGGGTGCGCTTTCCAAGAAGATTGCGACGCTTTCTGCGCAGGTCAAAGATATTTCGGCCCGCCTCGAACTCGACGTAGACTTTGCCGAAGAAGAGGCCGACCCTGATTTTGCCGGCTGGGAAACGCGGTTTGTTTCAATCCGTGAATCGATCCAGCAAATTTTGAATAGCTTCCGCGGAAAGGCCGCCTTGAGCAGGCTCCCGCTGGCGGTTCTTTATGGCGCCCCCAATGCGGGCAAGTCGAGTTTGGTGAATGCTCTTCTCGGCGAAGACCGTGTGCTCGTGAGCAATGTCCCCGGTACGACTCGAGACTTTGTCGAGGTGCGTCTCTTCTTGGAAGGCGGCGAAATTCGCCTGGTTGATACCGCAGGTATCGCCGACAAGGCCATGGACGAACTCGATGCGCTCAGCATGAAAAAGTCCCGCGAGATTTTGGAAGAGGCGGACCTTAAGATTTTAGTTGTTGATGGGTCAGACGAGAGCGATCCTGTTGTCCAGCCTGATTTTATTGTCCACTCCAAGTGCGACTTGACCTCTTGTCATCCTGAGCACGCGAAGCGTGTCGAAGGATCTCTCCGTATCTCCTCCAAGACGGGCGAGGGACTAGCTGAACTCAAGGGTGTCATGAACGCGGCCTTGTTCAAGAAAAACGAGAATCAAGAAGATCTTTGGATTACCAGTGAACGAGAAAAGGCTTGCCTTGAAGAGGCTCTCGCTGGAGTCAATCGCGTGCTCAACTTGCTTAAGACAAATCCGGCGGTGGAGCTGCTTGCTTTTGAAATGCAGCTGGTGCGTCGTGCATTGCAGAGTATAACGGGCGAAATTTCGTCCGAAGACATTTTACAATCTATTTTCGCGGGGTTCTGCATTGGAAAGTAGTTATATCGGAGCTTTGCTTGCCATTTTCATGTTCGGCTCCTACATGGTGCCTCTTAAAAAATGGCCGAATTATTCCAGCTGGGCGTACCTTTCAATGATGACCTTGGGCGCGCTTTTGAGTGCGCTTGCGGTTGCGTTCTATACGGGGACTTTTAATGTACACCCGGTGGGCGTGCTTTGCGGTTTGATGTGGGTCGTGGGTGGCGCTTTCTGTTTTTGGGCGGTGCAGGCCGAAGCTGACCTTGCGGGCGCAGGCGTGCGTTCCATGGGCGTGAGCATTCTGGCTTCGTTCCTGTCGGGCGTGCTCCTGTTCGGTGAAGAGTCCAAGTTCGTTCTTTCGATTCCTGCTATCGCTTGTTTTCTGATTGGCCTTTCGCGCCTTTCGCCGTCGCATGGCGGTTCCGTATTCAAGAACTGGCGCTCTCTTTTGGGAGGTCTCGCTTTTGGTACGTACCTGATTCCGTACAAGCTTGCGGTCCAGTCGGGTCTCTCGATGACCGATGTCGAATTCCTCTGCCCGTTTACGATTGGTCTTTTCTTCGGTAGTCAGGCACTGATTGCAGTGCTTGAAATCCGTCGCAAAAAAATGTTTGAATACAAACTTGTGCCGAGTCTCGTCACCGTTTTGATGGGCGTGCTCTGGATGGTTGGTATGCATGGCTGCTTCTGGGCCATTGACGTGAACGGTGCGCTCGGTTACGCCATCGGTTACCCGCTTACGCAGCTGAACTTGCTGGTAAACCTCGGCTGGGGCGTCTTTGTTTTCGGCGAATACAAAACGGCCCGCGAACGAATCAAGTTGCTTTTGGCGACTTTCATCATTCTCGCGGGCGCTGTGTTGCTGACCCTCTCGTGACGTAAACCCCAAACGTTGGACACAACTTTAGAGGTTTGCATGACAAAAATACACACAGAAGAGGAATGGCAGAGGGTCCTAGACCTGCACAAAGAAGGTATGATGCCCA